>NZ_JBNXVP010000069.1:0-26104 GCF_050565645.1 Leptolyngbya sp. AN10 | reverse complement strand
GCGTTTGAACGATTTTGGTGGCAGGTGTTGAATGCGATCGTACATTTGATCAGTCTCCTGAGTGGCATCTAGTCCTCTTTTCAGGAGTTCAAATCTGTGATCAGGATTCGTGCAGGAGGTCTAATCTATCAATGACTCAACCCTATCAACTTGTTGTAGACACCAACGTTTTGATCACTGCATTTCGATCGCAACGAGGAGCCGCCTACAAATTTTTTACCTTGCTCAACGACCCACGCTGGCAATTGAATCTCTCGATCGCCCTTGTCTTCGAGTATGAAGAGATCCTGAAACGAGAACAGGAATCGCTCGGATTAACTCAGCAAGAGATCGACACATTGCTGGATGGTTTATGCGCGATTGCGAATCACCAAGACATTTTTTATCAATGGCGACCCCTATCCCGCGATCCAGATGACGATTTTTTGATCGATTTAGCGATCAAATCCCAAGCCCACTTCATCATCACTTACAATCAAAGAGATCTACAGCAAGCAGCCCAATTCGGCATTCAACTGCTTACACCCAAAGCCTTCTTGCAACTTGTCGGAGAACTCCCCTCATGATCAAACTCACAGCCCAAGTTTCTGAAGATCTCTACAAGCAAGTCGAAGCCCTTGCCGCTCAAGAAAATCTCTCAATTGATCAACTCGTCTCGATCGCACTGGAGAAGCAAATCTCTGCTTGGTCAACTCAAAACTCTTTGCAAGAGCGTGCTAGTCGAGGCAATTGGGGAAATGTGCAAAAACTCCTCGAAAAAGTCCCAGATGTGGAGCCTGAAGCCTACGATCGTCTCTAAAGATTCACGGGCTTGATAAAGTACTTTCCTCCATTATTTAAGCATTCTCCCACGATCAATCAAAATTACAGATCGCATTAGAATGAACGTCCTATTAGCAACAAAGATATTTGATCGCTGCTCCAAAAAGCTATTGAAAGCGATCGCACCTCCGAACTCTCGGATCATCCGATGACACGATCGCTTCTCCAACAACTCCAGAACGAAGAATCGTAGAGCGTCGATCGCACGAATTGAGACAGCGATCGCACCTTCAAGATAAGGCATGATAGAAACACAGCATTTCATTTGATTGTCAAAGGCATCTGATGAACACTCAACTTGTAGAATCCCTAGTGCAAGCCGTTCGTGCCCTTTCAGCAGAAGAGCGATCCTTATTTGATAACAAAGTTTACGGCGAAATTCCTTATCCTTCCACTCTAGAACTCGCCCATTTAAGCGATCGTTCTGGCGCATTCGATTTTCTCAAAGACGAACCCGATCTTTACACGCTCGAAGATGGAGAACCCATCGAATGGGATTAACAAAAGGCGACATTGTTCTAGTCGAGTTCCCATTCATCGATCTCAGTCAAACAAAACTGCGTCCTGCCGTTATCCTCACTTTGAACTCAGCGATCGACGAATTCACCGTTTGCTTTATCTCGTCCCAAAATGTCGATCGCTTGAATCCTACAGAATTTGCTTTGCTTGATTCAGATCTAGAGTTTGCTCAAACCGGACTTCGCATCTCCTCAAAAGTTCGAGTCACGCGCATCACGACAATTAGCAGGCAATTAATTACAAAACGCTTAGGAAAATTGGGTACACAAAACCTGCGGCAGCTAGACGAAACCTTAATTCAAGCTTTTCAACTGACACCTTAACCAAATCAAGTCTCTTCCAACAACTCCAGAACGAAGAATCGTAGAGCGTCGATCGTCTTATTTCATCGAATTAGTTCCACACTGATCTCTAAATTTAGACTTGTCCAGGCACGGTCGCACGTCAAAGCTGGGACTTGCAAGAAACTTGCTAAAGCTAAACAAGCTCGGTCACCCAAAGACAATCCCAATGATCGGGTCAACGGTCTCAAAAAACCGGTCCGATAAGCAAGCTCCGCATCAAACTCGACAATTTCTAGCCCCAACAGATCCAAATACGATCGAATTTCAGCTTCATCACGACCCTCATCCGCCAATTTAGCCACAACCTCACTAAAATTGACGCTCGCGATCGCTGCTTCTGGTAACACTTCAGCCACTCGTTCACTTCCAGACTCACCATTCAGCAACGCCAACAGCGCCGAAGCATCTAGCACCCAACTACTCACCGAAGCTCGCCTCTTGCCGCCGCTCCGCAATTAACTCATCAGAAAGCGATCGACCTTCTGCCACAAAACTTCTCATCCAAGCTTGAACGCGACGAACTGCTTGCGCTTGAGAGAAAATCCGAACTTCGCCATCTTGCACTTGAACGGTCAATTTTTCTCCCGCCTGCCAACCCAACGCGGTTAAAACCTCTAATGGAATTTCAACTTTTCCATCTTTTGCAACTTCCATCTCTAGCTGCGTCATTTGCTCAACCAAATGATGATTCAGACTCATTGTATCGCTCCTCCAACAACTTCAGAACGAAGAATCGTAGAGCGTCGATCGCTTTGCTTCTTGGAAAAGTAGCTCAACACGACTAAGATTCGGATTGATCCTCACAAATGCAACCAGTCAGGGGGCGAGACTGGCAACTTAGACTAAACCGCTGCGGGTTGGGCTTTCTCTTTTTTCTGCTTGCGGGCAAAGCGTTGTCCGAGTTCTTCGATCGCGGGTGCAAGTCCTGCCTCATCTCCACTCGCTTTCGCATAGTTGTAGACTTTGAGGGCTGCGGTATAGGCTTCACTGCCAACGAGCTTATAGGTGTCGTCGAGCATTCCTTCGAGTTGAGCGACAGCAGCTACGATCGCATACAGGGTTTCAAACAGTTCGACATCTAAGCGCATTTCTTCAAGGTCGAAGGAGCGGGGGAGGATGTCGGGGTTTTGTTTGGCGACTTCGAGAGCTTTGGTGACAAAGGCTTGTGAACGATCGCCCATTTTGATTAGGCTCTTGCGCTCCTCGGTGGTCATGCTGGTGAGAAAGGGCATCTTGGTTTTGATTAAGTTGATCGCATCGAGGATTTCGGCTCGATCGCTGTAGCTGAGTTTTGCACTAATCCGATTGGACATAAATCATTTCCTGATGACAAAGGATAGATTCATCGTGCCCAATTGATCAAATTGAGTAAAGGTTTTGACTGCAACATTCAATGTTGAGTCTTTGAGATGGAACGTTTTATCTCAATGTGTGAGAGGTGACTCTCTGAGATAGAACGTTCAGGGTTGAGATTAGAACATTTTATCTAAAAGTACGATCGATCTCAGTCTGGGATAAAACGAAGACTCCGTGAAGCGAAGCTACCGTACTTTTTTCCTCATGTTTCTATCAATTTCATAAAACTCCGGCAGTTTGCGGAACTCATTTGATTCTGTAAGTATAAAAGAGGTAGCTCCCGGTTAGACGTTTGAGTATGCAGGACAAAACACAGACCGCTGAATCTCTGCCGCTGATCTTCATTTGCTATGCCCGCAAAGATAATCAAGACCCTGAATTTAAGCAGCGATGGCTTGATCGGTTGCGATCGCATTTGAAGCCACTAGAGCGTCAGAAGAAGGCGATCGTCTGGTGCGATGAGCGGATTGATCTTGGGAATGAGTGGGATCAGGACATTCGCTGTGCACTTCAGTCTGCAAGGGTGGCGATCGCGTTGATGAGTCCAGCGTTTTTTGCTTCAGATTACATTTGTGAAAAAGAGATTCCAACTATTTTGCAGCAGGTCGATGACCAGAAGACGACGTTTATTCCGATGTTGCTGAGTCCATTTGAGAAAGGAGCGGCAGAGTTTCAATATGGCGATTCAGAGATTGGGGAGAAAGTCCGATCGCTGCTTGATTTTCAGGCATCGAATGGGATGGAGCGATCGCTGCTTGGATTGTCACTTTACGAACAGGATCAGGTGCTGGCAAACGTAGCAGAACGAGTGCGGGAGATTGTTACCGGAAAAAAGTTTCAGGGTTCCAGCGGTGGGGAACCGGGAAAAGAAACACCGAATAATTTACCGCTACCGTCGGCGGAGACATTTGTGGGACGGGATGATGCGTTGGTTGAGATTGACGATCGCTTGTCGGTTGGTCAGCCGTTGGCGATTTGTGCGGTGTCGGGGATGGGGGGAATTGGCAAGACGGAATTGGCGTTGCAGTATGCGATGCGATCGCGGCAGTTGAGGGATGATTTGGGGGCGATTTGCTGGGTGAATGCGCGGGAAAATGCAGGATTGCAGATTGTGAGTTTTGCGCGATCGGTGCTGAATCTTGTGCCGCCAGAGTTGCCGGATTTGGTGAGTTTGGTGGGGTGGTGTTGGCGACAGTTTCCCAGTGGGACGAGTCTGATTGTGTTCGATGATGTGCAGGAGTATGCCGAGGTTGAGGCGTTTTTGCCGCCTGTGGGAGAGCGGTTTAAGGTGTTGGTGACGACGCGGGAAAAGCTCGATCGAGATTCGGTGCAGGTGCTGAAGATTGAGACTTTGAAGCCAGAGGCGGCTTATGAGTTGCTGTTTGAGACGGTGAAAGATGAGCGGCGGTTTCGAGATCAGCGGAGCGTGGTGGATGAACTGTGTCAGTGGGTGGGATGTTTGCCGCTGGGGATTAAATTAGTCGCAAAGTTTCTCAAAATTGAGCCGGATTTGTCGATCGCGGAACTGTTGCAGGAGTTGAAGGACGAGAAGCTGAAACACGATGGATTGAGCAAGATTGAAACGGTGTTTGAGTTGAGTTGGGAAAAGCTCAACACCGCAGAACAACAGTTGGCGATGCTGTTGGGGACGTTTGGCAAAGCTGCGATCGCTTGGGAATGGATGGAGGAAGCGATCGGGTTTTGTCGGGTGGAAGCAGACTCGGAACCTGTCGAGCAGTGGTGTCAATTACTAGAGGCGAAAGCACTGAGACGGGGACGCAGACGGTTAGCTGAGTTGAGTTTGTTGGAACGATCGGGTGAGAATCAGTATCAAGTGCATCCGTTGTTGCAGGAATTTTTTGCAGCGAAGCGGGTGGGACAAGCAGATCGGGCGATCAAAACCGCAGTGGCGCAAGTGATCATTGGGATTGCGAAACAAATTCCGCAGACCCCGACGCTGGAGATTATTGGTGCGGTGGCTGGAGCGATTCCGCATTTGCAAGCGGTGGCAGAAGACTTGATGCAAGTGAAACATCGAAATGAGTGCGGCATTGCAGACGATACTGATTTAATTTGGGTGTTTATTAGAATCAGTAGGTTTTATCAGGGACAGGGACTCTATGCAGATGCTGAACCTTGGTTAGCGGATTGTTTAGCAGTGGCGCGATCGCTCCTTGGCGAGACTCATCCTCATGTCGCAACGAGCTTGAACAACTTGGCAGCACTCTATGAATCCCAAGGACGATACGAAGAAGCAGAACCGCTCTACCAGCAAGCCTTGGAATTAGATCGATTGCTCCTTGGCGAGACTCATCCTCATGTCGCAACGAGCTTGGACAACTTGGCATTACTCTACCGTGTACAAGGAAGGTACAAGGAAGCAGAACCGCTCCACCAGCAAGCCTTGGAATTAAGACGATTGCTCCTTGGCGAGACTCATCCTCATGTCGCAACGAGCCTGAACAACTTGGCATTACTCTACCGTGTACAAGGAAGGTACAAGGAAGCAGAACCGCTCTACCAGCAAGCTTTGGAATTAAGACGATCTCTGCTAGGCGAGACTCATCCTCATGTCGCAATGAGCCTGAACAACTTGGCATTACTCTACTGTTCACAAGGAAGGTACGAGGAAGCAGAACCGCTCTACCAGCAAGCCTTGAAATTATGTCGTTCTCTTCTGGGTGAGACTCATCCTGATGTCGCAACAAGCTTGAACAACTTGGCAGCACTCTACGAATCCCAAGGAAGGTACGAGGAAGCAGAACCGCTCTACCAGCAAGCTTTGGAATTATGTCGTTCTCTTCTGGGTGAGACTCATCCTGATGTCGCGACGAGCCTGAACAACTTGGCAGAACTCTACCGTGTACAAGGAAGGTACGAAGAAGCAGAACCGCTCTACCAGCAAGCTTTGGAATTATGTCGTTCTCTTCTGGGTGAGACTCATCCTGATGTCGCAACAAGCCTGAACAACTTGGCATTACTTTACGTTTCGCAAGGACGATACGAAGAAGCAGAATCGCTCTACCAGCGAGCTTTAGAACTAAGACGATCTCTCCTCGGCGAACAGCATCCCAATACAGAGATCGGTCTTTGGAATCTAGCGGTACTTTACGCAAAGCAAGAACGATTCGCCCAAGCAGAGCCATTGCTGATACAAGCTGTCACCGTGTTGCAGCAACGATTGGGAAATCAGCATCCTACGACGGTCAAGGCACAAAGTTGGTTAGACAGTGTGCAGCAAAGTAGGGGAGAGGTGCGAGATTCAGAATGAGCAGATTGGCTATCAAATAGGAGCGATCGCACTTCAACCCTCGTCCGTTCGCCGAGGATCACGACTAGGAGGATGCCAACCTGCTTTCACCCAAAGCGATCGCGCTTCAGTAATCGATCGTTCTCTCTCATATCGATCGTCATTTATATCCAACCGATTACAAGTTGCGCGTCCCATTGGAGTTGTGCCGATAATCCTGATCCCATCCGCAGTCCAGACAAAGTGATCTGCCCAACTGTGCGATCACGGATTAAACAACGAAACAATTGCCGCAGATTCGAGATCTCGACCTACGATGAAGTTATATCGACGTTGGTTGCAGCGGCTACACGCTAAAGCAAGGTTTTCTGAATCATCAGAACCGCCCAACGATCTGGGTTGAAGATGATCGATCGTGAAGCGAGAAGTACTAATTCGCTCAGGAGAGTGGCAATATTCACATAAATCTTCTGCTCGTTGTCGAACAATCCGCTTCGTCAAATCGTTGATCGTCATTGTTCAGACATCAGACGCGAATTGAGATAGGTGAAAATGCGATCGAGTTCCTGAATTCCAGTCAACTCGTCCAACTCCTCTGGTGTGAGTTCTCCAGTTTTATTCTTGTCTAGTAATTGCTCTAATCGGGATTGCAGTTCATCAGTAAACCGAAACAAGCTAAAGCGATCAACTCTCTCAACTCGGATACCCGTTTCCAACAATGAAGCTGGATTAATCACGACTTGAACCATTTTCGTGAATCCTCTGCAATACGTCCCGAAGGTATTCCCAGTATAGAAGGCAATCTCCGTCACGAACACAGAAATCGCTCCTCCAACACCTTTAGAACGCAGAATCGTAGACAGCGATCGCGGATGAGGAGCAAGCGATCGCACAAATTCAGCGAACATCCTGCTGCCGCAAAATTAAATATGTAAAAATTGAGGAACGCTTCTCTTGCCAACCGCTGCCCAAAACTTCGCGAGTGTCTGCGTTTGTCAAATGCTCTCCAACTACTACCGAAACATCGAGCTATTTCGATTTAATGAACGCACTGGAGAAATCTATATCTTCGCCAGCGAGACCTTGCAAATCATCATCCCGCCCAATGGAAAATGGAGATTCGTATGAAACCGAACTATGACGAAATGACCACCGCACAACTACGAACCTACATCCTCCAGCATCGCAATGATCTCGATGCAATGGAAGCCTTTTTTGCGCGGCGCAGTCCCGATGCTGAAGCAACCTGGTTTGAACCTCCCAAAACCCCAGAAGAATGGCATCAGCAAATAGAAGCGTTGCGCCCAATTCTAGAACATGGAGAGCAATCCTAAACCCATCAGCACGAACCCTCCAGGAAGCGAAGCGACCGCTCCTCCAACAACTTCAGAACGAAGAATCGTAGAGAGCGTTTGCACGAATTGAGACAGCGATCGCAGTTCCAGGGTGTGAGATAGTGTTAAATCGTCGATCGCACCAGAGGAAAAACCCATCGAACCGAATGCAGAGCAACTTCAGGAAATATGTGCGATCGCAGGGCAATATCAGAACTTTCAATGCGTCGATTGCTCTCAAGCGATTCAAGATTACCTCATCACTCAGGGAATTGGAGGTCAGAGAATCGAGTTATACACAGGCGATAGTATTGGTCGAGACAGCTACATCTATGACGACAGCATAGGTGGCGATGCAATTTCCACCAACGGTTATCATGCAGGTATCGCCATTCTGATTCAGAATCAGGAAATTGTTTTCGATAACCATCATCCTGACGGACTGGAGCGAGAACAATGGTTAGCAAACCTCATGTTTCCCAGTCGTTTTTACTCCGATCGTCCCTTTCAAATCACTGAAACCCCGTTTTAGAGGATCAAGCCATGTCGGAACCACAAAACGCCCGATTCTCCCTACAAGGCGAATATCTGTATCAGGTTCTTCGAGACATTCAGACTCGACCAGGAATGTTTCTAGGGAATCAATCCATTACTCGACTCCGCGCCTTTCTAGATGGATATAGCAGTGCCAGAGCCGATCTTGGCTTACCCACAACCCAGCAAGAAAAAGCATTCAACGGCTTTCAAGCTTGGATTCAAGCCCACTTCAAGATCACTGCAACCCAAGGATGGGACAGAATCATCCTGGCTCACTCCACCAATGAACAGGATGCTTTAGATCGATTTTTTGAATTATTTGCACAATTCCAGCAGGAAACGCGCTCAATCAGCGAATCCTCTCATTCTCCAACCCAGATCGCCTCATAACTCTGAGACATTACCAAGAGCAGAGCAGTCAACTTGCAAATTTAGATCCACGAATCCTCCGGGAAGCGAAGCTACCGCTCTTCCAAAAACTCCAGAACGAAGAATCGTAGAGCGTCGATCGCAGATTTGGCGAGGGCGAACACAGAGTGTATTGATCAACGCTTCTCCTGCCAACTGCTACACACCGCATGAATCACATCAACCGCACAAAGATGCCACCCCGTTGAACTCCAGAGCGATTACCGTAATTGCTCACGGTTAATGATCTCAAGTGTTCAAAAATCGGTTCTCCTGCGAGTTCAGCAACTTTCAAAATGGGGAATTGCTTCTCTAGAATCGGTTGTGCAGTGTTCCAATCGAGATACAAATATCCAGCATTCTCTTTTTGTAATCCTGCGATCGCATTCTCAAACGTTTTACTATTTGCCAGTACATTCTTCTTCGCATTCAAGACCGCATTCATCGCATCCATTGAAGTTGTGAATACTTCGTATTTTCCGATCGCAGTATGCACTCCAACCACTTCAGCATCGATTTTCTTATCTGATTTCACAGAATCCAATCTTGTCCAAATCGAAACAGGTTGATCCCCGATTTGAATGATTCCAGCGGTGATGCCTTGAGCTTTTCCGAGTTCATCCAAACGAGCGATCGCGCTCTCTGCTCCGGGATCAGCGGTTTTATCGGCAACAAATACCCAATCGAGTGTTTCTTCTTTTGGAATCATTGCCAGTGCATACTCGCCTTTCACCCAGTTGAAAATGTCCTGCGGCAAGTTGATTTGCCAACGTTTTCCAAGTGATTCAATTGGCGAATTCACCCATTTCGAGACCGTTCCATCGCTTGATAAACCTGACCATAATTGATTCAAATTCACGCCCGAAGCTGAGATTGGTGCAACAGCAGGAATATACTTCAACGCTTCTAAAGATTGCTTCGATAAGTTTGTTTCTGTTCCATCTCGAATAATGGCGGTTTCTGCAATTAAGCCTTTGCGATCTAAACCGAGTGAAATGGCTGCACTTGAAGCGGTATCTGTAATCTCTTTGCCATTCAATGCGGCTAACTCAGGGAGATTGGCAAAAACCACGCCAATTCGTCCGCGATCGAGTGCCCCAATTGCCTGTTGATACTCCTGAGAGTTCTCTAAATTCAATTCTGCTGCTTGCACATTGTTAATTGCATTTCGCAGCACTTTTGGACTATTCGCAAACAGCACATACTGACGACCGACCACTGCACTCGCGATCGTAATCGGCACAGAATCAGACTCGACTTTGCCGTGAATAATCTTCGTACCTTTGTAATCCTCGAAAACTAAATCGGTTCCTGCAATGGCACGTTTTTGCCAAAACACTTGGAGAAATTCTCTCGATCGCTCCGTATCTTTCGTGGCTAATGCCAGTAAATAACCCGCTTCTTTCCCGTTCGTGTCATCTCGATCGATATCCAGTGATGTCACCGCTGCGGTAATTTCATCCCCTAACCACGGTCGCACATCCCGACGATAATCGAGTTCCGAATTCCCTAAAACGCCTTGAGTAAACCGCTCGAATTCTTGACGAGTTGCGGCTCGATCGCCAGGTTTCGCCACCACTTGTCGCAAGCTTTCCAATCGATCGGGATTCACCAACAACGAAGCCATCACTGGAGCTTGCTTGGGAACAAACATTGCCGCAGTCGGTGTACTTTTCGGACTGCCTTTCAGTAAACCCAGTGGACTTTGAGCAAAAATCCAACTAAAGCCGATCGTAGCTAAAACGACTAGAACAACTGCGATCGCAGCAACACTATTCAGAAATGAGCGGAACTTCATAGATCAAAGGGGGCGGTACTCTCCAGAGAACATTATCCCGAACCCGCGCCGCCTTGACCAATTAAATTAAGATTTCTGTCCGTCGCGACGACCCAATTCGTACACGCCACACCCAATACAAGCCAGCACTCCCATACTGATCGCCCAGCTTTTTCCCAAACCGAATTCAACTCCAAGATTGCACAATGTCCCAAACCCTAGAAACGGGAAAATGCTGAGAATTGAAGCATAGAAAGCATTCTGGGATTCTCTTGCCGATCGAGTGCGTTCAAACTCTTCGATCGACGAATACAGCGATCGTTCTGCAAAATTAAACCAGCGATTCAGTTGTTCCATGATCCAATCGCTGATCGGTGACAATCCTAAATAGAGTGCCAATGCCCAAAGACACGCACCCGCGATCGCAGTCGGGTCAACAGTCACACTGAATACGAGAAGGTCGATCGACATCTTTACAAATCCAGGACAAACGCTGCCCTCAAAGATAACGAATCGTGAATTGAAAAATCAATCATCTGTAAATAAATCGACCTGCAATTCAAATTCAGGTAAAACGGATTCTCCAGAAAGCAGAGTCGGAAGCGATCGCACTTCTTTTTCCTGTCCTTGTCGATAGATTTCGACTTGCTGATCTTGTGGGTTTAATAACCATCCCAGTCGAACGCCACTAGCAAGATATTCCTGCATTTTCTCTTGGAGATCAGCGAGTTTATCGGTTCGAGAGCGGAGTTCCAATACAAAATCAGGTGCGATCGGTGGAAACTTCTGACGCTGTTCTGGAGTGAGTGCTTGCCAGCGGGACTTCTCCACCCAAGCGGCATCAGGAGAACGATCTCCACCCCGTGGCAGCTTAAATAACGTTGAAGAACTGAAAACTTCCCCAAGTCCCGTCTGGCGGTTCCAAAAGATTAAATCTGCAATGTAGTTTGCTTCACGCCTTCCGCTATCTCCGCCAACAGGTGACATAACAATGAGAACTCCTTTTGCGTTACGTTCGAGAACCAGTTCGGGATTATCGATGCACAGGTGGTAAAACTGCTCATCGGTGAGATGAACGTGCGTCAGATTCATTCTAAGGGGAAGTGTCAGTTCCATTGGTTTAATCTCCTATGGTGAAAGTCGATCGATAACCCATGCTCCATTTTGATGCCGATAGCGTAATCGATCGTGTAATCGACTCGATCGACCTTGCCAAAATTCAATCTCACGCGGAATCACTCGATATCCTCCCCAGTGTGGCGGACGCGGAACTTCTCGATTTTCATATTCGCTCTTGAGTGCCGCCAATTTCTCTTCTAGAACATCGCGGTTCGGAATCACTTCACTTTGATCTGATGCCCAAGCTCCTAAGCGACTATTGTGAGGGCGACTGAAAAAGTAACCGTCTGATTCTTCAGAAGTGATTTTTTCCACGCTGCCCACGATTCGGACTTGGCGTTCCAGTTCTGTCCAGAGAAAGACTAATGCGGCTTGGGGATTGGCTTCGAGTTCTTTCCCTTTGGCGCTGTTGTAGTTCGTGAAAAAGGTAAAACCGCGATCGTCTACGGCTTTGAGTAAAACAATGCGAGCCGCAGGAATCCCATCTTGAGAAGCGGTCGCCAAGGTCATTGCATTCGGTTCAGGTAGCTCTGCATTCACCGCTTGATCGAACCAGCGGCGAAATTGTACAAACGGATTCGGATCGACATCAGATTCGTTGAGTGTTTCTTTGGTGTAATCCTGTCTGAGATCCGCGATCGAAGAAATAGCCATCGGTTTTATCTATCTATGCTCCAATTGCAATTGTATTGGGATGCCGAGTAGATTAGCTTAGAGTTCGGAGGATAAACGCATGACCCTATTGCTGGCTGGAGATATTGGCGGCACTAAAACGATTTTACGATTGGTGGAAGCAGAGGCAGATCAAACAGAGACAGCGCGGAATATCCGATTTGAGAAGCGCTATTCGAGCCATGAATTTCCCGATCTTGTGCCGATGGTGAAAACCTTTCTCAAAGAAGCTCAAGAAGAAACTGGGGAACCGTTTCAACCTGTGAAGGCTTGTTTTGGAATTGCAGGTCCAGTGGTCAACAATACCAGCAAGGTAACAAATATTGCCTGGACATTGGAAGCCGATCGATTATCAGAGCAGTTGTCAATTCCGCAAGTATCGCTGATCAATGATTTTGAAGCGATCGGCTATGGAATCTTAGCGCTAGAAGCGTCGGATCTCCATATATTGCAAGCAGGCAAGCGAGAACCGAATGCCCCGATCTCCGTCATTGGAGCGGGAACGGGTTTAGGTCAGGGCTATTTGATTCACGATGGCAAACAATATCAAGTCTATGGCTCAGAAGGTGGACATGTCGATTTTGCAGCTAGAACCGAACTAGAGTTTCAACTGTCGCATTACCTTCTAGAAAAGCTAAACATTGAGCGAATTTCTGCTGAACGAGTCGTTTCAGGTCAAGGCATTGTCGCGATTTATCAGTTTTTGCGCGATCGCAATTTTGCCCCTGAAGCCCCAGATATTGCAGAAACGATGCACCTTTGGGAATCAGAAATCGGCAAAAGTGAAAAGACTGCTGATCCGGCTGCGGTGATTTCTCAAGCTGCATTAGAAAACCGCGATCGATTGTCCCAAAAAACAATGCAACTCTTTGTCGAAGCTTATGGAACAGAAGCAGGAAATTTAGCGCTGAAATTGTTGCCGTATGGAGGCTTATATATTGCAGGTGGAATTGCTGCGAAGATTCTTCCTTTGATGGAAGAAGGGAGCTTTTTAAGAGCGTTTGCACTGAAAGGGAGAATGCGATCGTTAATGGAACGAGTCCCCGTTCAAATTGTGCTGAATCCACAGGTGGGATTAATCGGCGCGGCGTTGCGGGCATCGCGGTTGTGATTCTTCTGGATGAGCGATCGTGCGAACTGAATCTTATAGCCGTACTTCTTTCAGTTAGGACACTTCGAGATCGCCCCCCAGCCCCCAAATTTGGGGGAGCAAGAGTCTTAAGGAGATTTATCGAAAACAAATTACCCGCTGTCTTCGGCTTCGCTCAGTCAGCTAGAGATCGCGCCCTGAGCGAAGCCGAAGGGCAGTCTTTCAAGCGGTAAGCTCTTTCGTAGAAATCTCCTAAGCCCCCAGAATTGGGGGTTTGGGGGCAACTCCGAGGATGTCCTGATCTAAACTTCTACTGCTATATGTGGAGCTTGTGAATTTTGGTGTGTTCGTTCATCCGTGAACCCACCCGGCGCTAAACCGTCCGGGCTAATGGGCGAAAGGATGCTGAAGCACCCTCAGAAAACGTTTTCAGCCCACTTCAGTGGGGTTGCCTCGATTAGCCCGGAGGTTCATCTCCGGGCGGACTGAATCGCAGCGACATCACTCAGCACGATCGCTCATTCAATGTTCTTCTACCGCGTTCTCATCTTCCCTTGTCCAATCCGTTCAAGCTGCTGTAACTGTTGATCCGTCTTCTTCGCCCAAGCTGTATTCCCCTGAGCCGTGAACAGATCTTTGGCAAATTTCAACACTCGTTCCGCATCTGCAAACTTGTTCTGCCGCACAAAGACTAACCCCGCTGCATAGTACCCATTTGCAAACTTCGGATTCAATTGAGTTGCTTTGCGAAAGGCAGTCAAAGCTTGGTCCAGATTGCCCTGATAGTACTCGACCAATCCGACACTATAATGCGCCTCAACATAATTCGGATTGCGTTGAATCGCTTGTTGAAAAGCCGCGATCGCTTCTTTAAACTTGCCTTGTTGTTGATTCGCTTGACCCAATTGAAACAACGGCTCAGGAGCGGTCGGAGTCAGGACTGCGGCTCTTTGAAAGGCTTGAGCGGCTCCCGCAAAGTTCTTTTCCTGCATCAGCACCAAACCGAGATTGTACTGCGCGACTCCAGATCGCGGATCAAGCTCGATCGAACGTGCAAGATAGTCTCGTGCCTGTTTCAGGTTCCCGCCTTCTAGCAATGCCGCACCCAAATTCGCATACGCCAGTGCAAAATTTGGATCGGCTTGAGTGGCTTGATAGAACGCATCCGCAGACGGTTGTAACTGTCCTGCCTGACGGAGCGCCAAACCGAGATTGTAGTGCGCCGCTGCTAACTTGGGATTGATCCGAATCGCATTGCGAAACGCCGCGATCGCTTCATTCAGCTTGCCTTGTTGAATGTAAGTTAAACCTTGATTGACTTGTCCTTCCGCCGAAGGTCTAGCGGCTTGAGCTAGTTGAAAGGGAGCCGCTTGCACCGAGGACACAATAGGAAACGACACGAATAAACTGCTGAAAACGAAACCGATTTTTAGGAACGATCGAATCGACATAAAACACTCTCAACTCAAAGGAATAACCGGATGGCATAGCTCATCGTCGTAAATCAAAATCCTTACTGTCGATAGAGGAGAAACAGGTTAAGACTTTTTACTTTGACATTAGATTAAATTCTTCTCCAAAATCATTTAATCAAATTTAAATCTATAACCTGATGGGTATGACCAACGAGAATCCAACCCGTGGACAGATTGAACGCACGATCGGGCAACGGCTTCAAGCGCTTTATCGGGAGCGAACTGGGCAACGTCCTGAAAGAGTGACCTGTCAATTTTTTGATGAAAAACTGGCGATTGTGCTCGAACAAATTTCGACTCCTGCTGAACGGTTTCTTATAAACTCTGGACGACAGGAAGTGGCAGAAAAGTTTCGGGCTGAACTCGAAGAAGGAATGAAAGCGGAAATTATTGCATTAATCGAAGAAGTTGGATCAACTTCGGTGGTTCAATTGCTGAATCGTACCAGTTTAGAAACGGGCTTTTCAGGGTTGATTGCCATCTTGAAAGAGCCACCGAGTGTCCGTGATCCAGAGTCGATTCCAAAGGCAAAACGACGCAATGGCAATGACCGATCGCAAGATGAAATTGCCGAATAGGACATTTAGTTGGCTGTCTATTTTGCTGTGCTAATTTTGACAAGAAACAGTAATTTAGAAGTAAGTTTTTCTCGATCGATTTATGGCTTCCAATCCTGTTGTGTTAGTTCATGGCATCACCGATACATTCGCGCTGTTCAAAACGATGACGGGACAGCTCGATCGCATGGGCTGGCAGACGCATGGATTGGATTTGCTGCCTGCAAACGGAGATGGCAAATTAGAACACTTAGCGCAACAGTTAGCGAATTTTGTTGAGGCGACATTGCCTGCGGGTCAGCCGTTTGATTTGGTTGGATTCAGTATGGGCGGATTGGTCAGCCGATACTATGTTCAACGCTTGGGAGGGATCAGTCGAGTTCAACGTTATGTCACGATTTCATCACCGCACAATGGCACGATCGCGGCATATCTGTCTCAGCGTCCGGGCTGTGTTCAGATGCGACCCAATAGCGAGTTTTTGAACGATCTGAATCGGGACGTGAAAATGCTCGATCGCATTAATTTCACCTCGATTTGGACTCCGATGGACGGGATCATTGTGCCTGCGAATAGTTCGGTCTTGCCTGTGGGTGAATCGATTCAAATCCATGTACCGCTTCATGCGTGGATGGTGACTGACAAGCGATCGATCAATCTCGTTGCTGAAGCTCTAAGAAGACCTGTCGAAAATCGTCAAGTCGCATAATTTCTGCATCAATTCAGTAAACAGCGGTCAAGATGGTAAAGAAATTTAACCCCGACCCCGGATGAATTGGATTCGTCTCGCGATCGTACTTTTAGCGATCGCGCTTATTCTTCTAGAACTCATATTGCGATTTCGATTCGGTTTCGGTGATCCCTTGCTTTACGTTGGAGATCCCGAAATTGGCTATTTATTAGCTCCAAATCAATCGGTTAAACGATTTGGGAATCGAATTGAAATTAACGAATATTCAATGCGATCGCCCAATTTCACACCTAAACCCGAAATCGGAACTCGGCGAGTTTTGATGATCGGTGATTCGATTATTAACGGCGGATGGTGGACGGATCAGAAAGATACCGTTTCAGAAATGCTTCAGCAATCGGGCGATTCTTTAGAAGTTCTCAATGCTTCTGCAAATTCGTGGTCGCCTCGGAATGAACTTGCCTATCTCAGACGATTTGGCACATTTCACGCCGATGTAATTGTTCTGGTAATTAACACCGATGATCTATTTGGAACGCAACCCACATCGCTAGGAGTGGGACGCGATCGCAGTTATCCCGATCGCAAACCTATGAGTGCCATTTTTGAAGTCGTCGATCGCTATCTTTTACCTGCACGAGAATTGCCTGCGGAACTGAAAAAAATCCATGCTGAAGGCGGCGATCGAGTCGGGATTATCCTAGACGCGATTCGGCAAATTCGAGACCTTGCGAATCAAAACCAAGCAAAATTCGTCTTAGCAATGACCCCTTTATTGCGAGAGATCACCTCTGGATCACGCGATTACGAAATCACAGCCCGTCAGCGATTAACTGAGATGACACAAACCGGGAATATTGAATACATCGATTTTCTACCTGTGTTTAAGGCAGAATCGGCTGATCCGGCAACGCTTTACCGCGATCATATTCATCTGAACGTTTTAGGGAATCGAATTCTTAGCCGTTGGATTCAAAACTCAATTTAGCCTCAGTTCGACGGAGTAATCCGCTGCGTTTGATTCGGCTTCAGCCCCCTAAATCCCCCAAATTTGGGGGACTTTGAAGATAGAAAACGCTTTGGAATTCTAGAAATTTCTCTGGCTCAAAGTCCCCCAGAATGGGGGATTTAGGGGGCGACTCCTGAAGAACTTACTATTTGAAGAATCTACCGAACCTGGGTCAATTTAATCGCATCTTTACGGGATCTTCGGCAAACTTGGGGAATCCTGACCCCGAATTGTGAATGTACCCACTAGCAAGGTTTTAAAAGGTTTCAATCATGGCTCTATTAGGGATAGATATCTCGACTTATCAAGGTGATGTCGATTGGGCAACCGTCGCCAGCCAAGGTGTATTCTACGGATTTGCCAAAGCGACCGAAGGCGCAACCAGCCGCGATGACAAATTTGTGCGGAACTGGAGAGGAATGCGATCGGTGGGAATTGTCCGAGGCGCATATCACTTCTTTCGTCCCGGTCGAGATCCAGCGACTCAAGCCAATAATTTCTTACAAACCGTACAGACGATCGAACCTTTCGATTTGCCTCCGGTGCTTGATCTCGAAATCGATGATGGATTAAGCGCAGCAACAGTGATCGATCGAGCATTGCAATGGTTAGAGATTGTCGAATCCAAAACCGGACGCAAACCGATTCTCTATACGTTTCCCGTGTTTTGGGAAGACAAATTGAGAAATCCGAAACAGTTTGCAGAGTATCCGCTGTGGGTAGCAAATTTCGGTACTCGATCGCCCTATCTTCCTGCGACTTGGAGTAGATGGACGTTCCATCAATATTCTGAGTCTGGGACACTACGCGGCATCGCTGGCAACGTCGATTTGAACCAATTTAATGGCGATCTGGATGGATTACAAAAACTGCTAAAAGGTCGCATTCCTTTGAGACAAGGCTGTGAAGGGAACGTCGTTCAAGAAATGCAAACGTTACTAGAATCACAAGGCTTTGATATTGGAACGCCCGATGGAGATTTTGGTCCTAAAACGAAAGCTCAAGTGATTGCGTTTCAGAGAGCGAAAAATTTGGCAGCAGATGGCATTGTCGGAGCAGCAACTTGGGCGGCTCTGCAAGCGACAAGACCCACTACTCCTACGGCTCCTACACCCACTCCGACTCCAGCTTTTCCAGCCACGCTCGATCTAATCAATGTGTGTAAGTCTTATCGTGGGGCTGCTCATCAGGACGCGGCTTTGAAATGGTTACAAAGTCAAATCTCTAAACCTGTCTTGGATGATTTTGCCAGACGGTGGAGACAGCAATAGAGCCGTACTTATTTCAGTTAGGACACTTCGAGATCGCCCCCTAGCCCCCAAGTTTGGGGGAGCAAGAGTCTTAAGCCCCCAAACTTGGGGGTTTGGGGGCAACTCCGAAGATGTCCTAATCTAAACTTCTACTGCTATAAAAGTGAAAGGTGCGGGGCTAAAAACACCTCGCACCTCATCGCTCTATGTATTCTTTTCGTCAGTTTCTTGCCGCCAACAATGTTCTAGGAGATACACCTCCGATCGCTCCCAACATCGCTCTAATTTCTGAACGCGATGCACGTATCGAAACTTTTCGAGATTCCAGATAAACGGACGCTCCGGATCAAACAAATGCTGGTTCAAGTAGTCCCACCACGGGAAGCTATCGAAAGAATAATTCATGCGAGGGTCAAGTAATCTGTGCTAGGAGTTGAACAAGTTCGGGGTTATCAACTATCTAAAGGCTGATCTTTGACATTCCGAAGCCGTCCAACCAGTATGGCATTGAAAAATAAAGTTCGATCGAAAGAAACCCTGAAGTTGTCAGGGCTTTCTCGTTTCTTTAAGCAAGATTACGATCGCGTGAATTTTCCACCATCAGAGCTAGACCTCATCCACCTGACTGACCCGCCGCATATTCAGCACATCGGTCATTTTCTTAATTTGAACAAAGGTGCGTTCTAGCTGTGGATGGTCGCAAATATCAATGCCCAAGTCAATCACTGCCGTTTGATCCGGGAAGGTTTTGACTTGGGCATTTCGCACATTGATATTGTTGTCGGTCAGTCGGGAGAGAATATCTTTCAGAACTCCAACGCGATCGATCACTTCGATTTGAATGTCGATCGGATAGGTTTGAGCGCGTCCAGTGGTTGACTGAGTTTGATTCCAGCTTAGGGGCACTAAACGGTCTCCCGGAATCGCGTCTACATTCGGACAGCCCTGACGATGGATGGCAATGCCGCGATTATTGCGGGCGATCACTCCGATAATCGATTCTCCGGGCAGCGGATGACAACAGCCTGCCATGTGATGCAGCAAGCCTTCGACTCCTGCGATCGGATATTTTGTTGTGTTCGGGGCAGGAACGGCTCTCGGTGGAGTCGGCAACAGTGCAACATCATTCGCCAAACTATCTGATGGAGCGGGTGCAGGCTGAGAAAGTAGCTGTTGAGCTTTGACTGCATCTCGAATTCGGTTCAGTGCCAAATTCAAAGTAATCTCGCCATAGCCAACGGCAGCGACGAAATCTTCAACGCTGTGATAGTTACATCGTTCAGCCGCCGCTAACATTGGAGCCGATTTCATCAAGGCTTCAAAGCCGTTCTTACCCAGTTCTTTTTCGAGCATATCCCGACCGCGCAAGACGTTCTCATCGTGATGCGATCGCTTATAAGCTTGGCGAATTCGGTTTCTCGCGCCCGTTGTGACGACAAAATTTAGCCAGTCCAAACTCGGACGTGCATTTTTCTGCGTGATGATTTCAACGATGTCACCCATGCGTAACTGGGCATCAAGCGAAACCATGCGACCGTTCACTTTCGCGCCTGCACAATGGTTTCCGACTTCGGTGTGGATGCGATACGCGAAATCAACCGGAGTCGATCGAGGACTGAGCGAAACGACTTCTCCTTTGGGCGTGAACACATACACATCCCCATCAAAGAGATTGT
The DNA here is from genome assembly GCF_050565645.1 of Leptolyngbya sp. AN10. Taxonomy (NCBI): domain Bacteria; kingdom Bacillati; phylum Cyanobacteriota; class Cyanophyceae; order Leptolyngbyales; family Leptolyngbyaceae; genus Leptolyngbya; species Leptolyngbya sp. AN10. The sequence continues at coordinate 6,218 of NZ_JBNXVP010000069.1, read as the reverse complement.
CTTTGATGCTCTCTAGATATTCCTGAGCATCTTTCAGATCGTTTTGCCAATCAAGCAGTTGACGCAACCAGGTGAACTTTTCATCATCACCAGAAAGTTGGGAATTAGAACCGCCCGACTCTTTATATTTCCAGTGTGCAGCAATCCCGTATTCTGCGACGTGGTGCATTTCGAGTGTGCGAATCTGAACTTCCAAAGGGCGACCCGAATCCCCGATTACAACTGTATGTAGGGATTGGTAACGGTTAGATTTCGGCAGTCCGATGTAGTCTTTGAAGCGTCCAGGAATTGGGCGGAAGGTATCATGCACGATCGCTAAAGCGCGATAGCACTCGTCATTGTTCTTAACGATGATTCGGACAGCGGCAACATCATAGATTTGCTCATAGCCTTTTTGCTGACGCTGCATCTTTTGATAAATGCCGTAGAGATGCTTCGGTCTGCCACTCACTTCGATGCAACGAACGCCGACTTGATCAAGACGACGTTTGAATGTTTCAGCGACTTCGCTCAATCTGGCTTCTCGATCGCCGCGTTTTTCTGCAACCAATCGCTGAATTTCTCGATATGCTTCAGTTTCGAGATATTTGAAGGCGAGATCTTCAAGCTCCCATTTAATGTTTCCGATCCCCAAACGGTTTGCTAAGGGCGCAAAAATTTCACGAGTTTCGAGCGAGATTCGTTGCTGCTTTTCTGAAGCAAGATGCTCTAGAGTTCGCATATTGTGAAGTCGATCGGCAAGTTTGACCACAATCACACGAATGTCTTGCGCCATTGCTAGAAACATTCGGCGGAAGTTCTCTGCCTGTCGCTCGGTTTTACTAGAGAAATTGAACTTCGATAGCTTCGTCACTCCATCGACTAAACATCGAACCTCAGCCCCAAAGCGCTTTTCGATTTCCTCTGGAGTGACATCGGTATCCTCAACGACATCATGTAAAAAACCAGCAGCGATCATTGTGCCGCTGCCGCCTAAGTCTCTTAATATTCCTGCAACCGCGACAGGATGAGCAATATACGGTTCGCCAGAGGCTCGTTTTTGCCCTTCATGTAACTGATAGGCAAATTCAAATGCACGGCAGATTAAATCTCGATCGAGTTGGGAGTCATCGGAGCGTTTGAGGAAACACTCGCGCAGCCAATCTGGTAAAGCAAAGTCAATCGTTGGGAGAGATGCCGCTACATTCATGCTGATTCTATGTGGCTAGAGTGCAGGTTCGGAACGAAATTATATGTATAGCTCTATACAAATTATTGAAGTAATAGAAAATGAGTCTAGCATGAGGAGATTCCCGAACTGCTAGACGTAGAGTTTGAATTTCAGAATGGACAAAGAACGGGACAAGAATTTCAAAGAAAAGTCTGTGAATTTGTCTCCGCAATCCAATCCGGGTGAAAATAAAGGGTTGTCTCAAACTTGTTAAGACAATCGTAACGCTCATTCTATCAATGGCGATCGGTTTCTTGACTGAATTCCGGGCTTGTTGAAAAACTTTGCGATCGCCGTGAATTCAGGGATATCCGAATTCTTGAGTCAGTACTTTACACGATGTTTGCAGTTCTGGAGCGAAATTACACCGAGATTTTTGACACATTACGGAAAGAGTGTTCTATGTAATTCGCTCTAATTGAGCGATCCCCGCTTTTTTACGGAGTTGAAGAAGTTTAGATATGTTAACTGAGAACCAAGTACAGAGCTTTGAATTGTTTCAAAAGATGATTGCAGATTTCGATCTAGCGAATCGAAGTGAGCTTCATCAAAAGATACGATCGCTACAGAAGTTTTTCCAAGACGAAATTCAATCGATTGAGTCAGATGAATATCAGTTGCATTCTGTCTTGGTAGAAATCAATAAACAGATGCGGTTACTGTCAATGGATGGGATGTTTTTGCAGACGGCTCGACAGGCGGACACGATCGAGACTCGTATCGGGCAAATTCGCGATCGCATTCAACTTTTGAATCAATACTGTTCGGTGATTCTGGGAACCGAGCCTGATTAAATAGATAAGGTTGGGTTGGAGGAAACGCGATGCAATGTCCAAAAGAGAGAAAAATTACGCTCACCGATGGCACATTAAGCGAGGCGTTAGCGGTGAAACAGTGTCCCGATTGCAAAGGCACGTGGATTCCAGCAGAAAACTATAAAGCTTGGCAAGCAGAACGCGCTCATCCCAAAACGGCGGCAGATCTCGTTCCCAAAACGCTTGATGTCGAATTCGTTCAGTCTCCACTCGACAGCAAAGCGGCTCTGTGTCCCGATTGTGGTAGCTATCTCGCTCGCGTCAAAGTGGGAATGAGATCGCCCTTCTATGTCGAACGCTGTTTAAGCTGCGGCGGGATTTGGTGCGATCGAGGAGAATGGGACGCGCTCGAAGCAATGGGATTGCACGTTGCGATCGAACAATTATTCTCAAGCGAGTGGCAGACTTTATCGAGAGCGCGAGAACATTTGGCGCTGGAAAAACAGGCAACGATCGATCGATTAGGAGTCGAATTAGCCGATCGTGTGTTTGAACTGGCAGAGGTGTTAGAGAAACATCCGAACGGTGATTTTGGAGTGGCTTATCTAATGCGTCGATTCGAGAATTTCACTCAAGAACTCAAACCGAAAGATGAAATGCAGCAAAGTTGAGCGATCGTAGAGACTGCGGGATGTTTGAAAAGTGGGTATGCTCAGAATCTTGTGTTGATGATAAGTAGATGAGCAAAATTAAATTCGCGTTGGGTTTAGGTTTCGACTGCGCTCAACCCGCAGAAATATTAGTACTTGAGCGTTGAGCGGAGCCGAAACGCGGCAATCAATTCTGTTCACCCACTTAGTCTGTCACTGCGATTCAGTCCGCCCGGAGATAAACGCTCCGGGCTAATGGGAGAAAGGAGGCTAAAGCCCCCTAAGAGCGCGGTTTCAGCCCACTTCAGTGGGGTTCCTTCGATTAGCCCGGTCGCTTTAGCGCCGGGCGGGTTCGTGGGTAAACGAACTGAACCCTCATATCTATCTCTTCAAGAAACGCAACCTTAAACACTCAGCCAATTCGCGTATCTGTCCTGTCGATGCTGCGCGGAAACCGCTAATTTGGTATTGGTGATAGGCAAACTCTATAGATGCCTATCATGGCAAAGTCCGTTCATCGATCGCAGGAAAAGGCATGGTTGAGCCGTTGATTGAACTAAAAGGAGTTAGCAAAAACTTCGGCGGGAATCAAGTTCTCGATCGAGCAGACCTGACGATTTATCCCGGAGAAGCACTTGCCGTAATTGGACCTTCGGGAACGGGGAAATCAACGGTTCTAAGAATTATTGCAGGCTTAATCGCTCCCGATGAAGGCGAAGTGTTTATCGGTGGCAAACGGCGGAAAGGCTTGATCGAGGATGCTCCTGATCCGTTGTTGATTAGCATGGTGTTTCAACAAGCGGCATTGTTCGATTCGCTTACGGTTGAAGAGAATGTCGGATTTTTGCTGTATCAACATTCCCGTTTATCGCGTCGTCAAATTCGCCAACTGGTTGAAGAACGCTTGGAAATGGTAGGACTGTCTGGAATTGGACAGCGCTATCCCTCGGAACTCTCAGGCGGGATGCGGAAACGAGTGAGTTTTGCACGAGCTATTATGGTGAACCCTGAGAATCCTGAGGATACGCCTGCGGTCTTGCTTTACGATGAGCCAACAGCGGGACTTGATCCGATCGCATCGACCGTGATTGAAGATTTAGTACGATCGCTGCAATGTCCACAGCGGGGATGTCAGAGTTATGTCATGGTGACTCACCAAGAGAGTACAATTCGACGAACTGCCGATCGAGTCCTGTTTCTCTATCAAGGACGGGTGCAATGGGAAGGCAAAGTGCATGAGTTGGATACAACCGATGAGCCGTTGATTCGGCAGTTTCTCAAGGGCAGTGTAGAAGGACCCATTCAGGTCGTGGGGTAAGGGTTATGCGACTCCAAAGGAGGTTTGCTTTGCAATCGCGAACAGTGCGAGAAGGTTCAGTGGGGTTGATGATTCTGGCAGGCGTGGGGCTGTTTGGAGGCTTGGTTCTGTGGATCAAAGGACTGAATCCAGCCAATCAGAGTTTTACGGTGTTTGCTGATTTTGCGGCAATTAATGGAGTCCAAGCAGGCTCTCCTGTCCGCTATCGAGGCGTGACCGTGGGCAGAATTGCAAATATTGTGCCGGGTCCGAATGGTGTTGAAGTGAAGTTGGAGATTGCGAGAGCAGATTTGGTGATTCCCAGAGATTCAGAGTTAAGCGTGAATCAAACAGGCTTACTGGGTGAAACCGTTCTCGATATCACACCTCGCAAAGAGATCGCAGATTCCGCAGTCGTAGGTAGACCACTTGATAAAGATTGCAATCGGGAGTTAATTCTTTGCGAAAATTCTCGGATCAGAGGCGTACTCGGAATTAGCACTGATGAACTGATTCGTGCCACGATTCGATTTGCAGATACTTACAGTAGTCCACAATTCACAGGCAACATTAATTCATTAACTAAGAATAGTAGTGAAGCAGCGGCGGAAATTGCTCAACTGAGTCGAGAAGTGTCTGGCTTAGTACGATCGGCAAGAACCGAAGTCAGAACTTTTTCGGCAACGGCTCGATCGATTGGTAGCACCGCAGAACAGGCGACTTTAACGATCGCACAAATTAATGATTTGATTACGGCGAATCGATCGACGTTGGTTTCAACTTTGGATAACTTGAGTTCAGCGAGTAGCGATATCCGAACAAGCGTGGCACGTCTCAGTCCGATTCTGAATCAAGCCGAAGGCAGTAACCTCATTAGAAATCTCGAAACACTGTCTGCAAATGCGGCTCAGACTTCAGCAAACTTAAGAGATGTTTCGGTGACGTTGAACAATCCGAACACGATCACGATGTTGCAACAAACGTTAGATTCTGCCAGAGCAACGTTTGAAAACACCCAGAAGATTACGTCAGATTTAGATGAACTCACAGGTGATCCACAGTTAAGGGATAACTTGAAACGATTGATCAACGGCTTGAGTGGGTTAGTATCTTCGACTGAACAATTACAGCAACAGGCTCAGATTGCTCAAATCTTGGCAACACCGATTCCGCGATCGAATCAGTCTATAGCAACACCAACACCAGAGAATAGAGCACAGCCTTAGAAAGATTGAGAAGACTGTGTTTGATTAAATCGGACTAATCGTTGTCCTGATCGTTGTCCTGATCGTTGTCGTTTTCATTGTCGCGGCGATTTTCAGCCCCGTTGTTCTGATCATTATCATTGTCTTGATTATTCGTTTCGGCTTGTGCGCCAGAACGATTGTCATCATCATTGTTCGTTTCTTGAGCTTCTTGCTTTTCAGCTTCGGCTTGTTGTCCTCCACAGCTTGTGAGCACAGTTCCACCGCCCAAAAGTGCTGCACCTACCAGTAAAACAGACATCGCTTTTAAGCTAAATTTCATTCCGACTTGCTCCGTTTCTTAATTTCCTTTTAAGAATGTAGCGAACCTAGATTGAGAGAAACCTTTCAATTTTCTATCGTGATTATTGAGAAACTCTAATGAGTTCGTCTTACAGCAAGACGATGAAAGGCGATCGTACAGCCCACCATAATTAATGACCCTGCCAAGACTGGAGTGAAGAGAAACGACCAGGATGCGCCCGTCATCGCACCCACTAATGCAACCGCACCACCTGGAGGATGTAGCGTTCGGGTTAATTGCATCAGTTTAATTGCAGTTGCAACGGAGAGCGCAATCACCCAAGGAGCCGTTCCAAAACATTGCACAAAAGTAATGCACACGATCGCGCCAATACAGTTTCCGAAAATCACATTGCGAGGTTGAGCGAGTGGACTATCAGGAATCGCATAGAGAATCACAGCAGTTGCACCAAACGGAGCCGCGATTAACGGATGATTGGTTTGAACTGAAAGATAAGCGAGAGTAGCAATGCTGAGAAAACTACCAATCCAGCTACAGAGGATTTGACGATAAGAAAATTGCGGTTGGTTAATCGATCGCCCATTCCAGACATTCCGGAGCAAGAATCCATTTCTCATAGAGTTGCAGATAAAAGGATAGTGTCAAGATACGGTGACAAGTCCTCCCATTTCGCAGCAATTCTCATTATGAAAAATCAACTGGAGTTGGGCGGGACTTCTAACTCCAGTCCTTCAATCATAAAGGTCAGCAAATGATCCCAATTCTCGAACAATAAGTAGCGAGTTAAGGCACGCAGA
>NZ_JBNXVP010000068.1:0-26136 GCF_050565645.1 Leptolyngbya sp. AN10 | reverse complement strand
CGTCGTAGTCCGCCTGCCGCTTGTGCCTCCGAAAGTAAACGTGTTCGTTTAGAGCGGCGCATTCAGTTCTCTAAAATCACTACATTCTCATCTTGAGACTGCAAAAAGTTTTCTACATCACTAAGGTTAGCTGGTAAACGATCATTACCGCAACTAATCTCGTATCATGGGCTTGCTTTCCTTGAATCTGATATTGAGTAATCAGCCTTTCCCACTCCACTAGAATTGTTGGAGTATCAGGCTGAACGAGAAAAAAGCTTTTGATTCTCGTTAGTTCTCCTAGTGCTTGTGCCACGGTCATTCCAAGCCCATTCACATTTGATGGACGGGTTGCAACGACCCAAAATTCAATTAAATTTTGTGGGGCGATATACATCAAAGCTTGCTGCCTTCTCAAAGTCGTAATTGCTGTTAGAGATGGAGCGTACATTGGGTGTGCTGGTTCAGCAAGCCTCAATAGAACGTTCGAGTCAATCAGATAAGTCATCGTTGAGCATCTTCGCGATCGCGGTAGATGCTTTCACGACTGACGGCTTGATCAGATAAAAGCGGTGTATCTGTCGAATGACTGTTTGCCCAATCTGTGAATGCTCGAACCCATTCTTCTGTAGCATCAGAATTAGTTCGAGTGTTGAACCCAGTTGAACTCGATGTGGCAAGTAGAACTTCGATCGTGTTTTTCAGTAGTTGTTCAACTGAAATTCCTTGAGCGTTCGCTTGAGCAATCAAACGAGTCTCAGTCTCCGGAGAAAGTTCAAGAGTAATCGCCATTAGATAATCTCCTTAATCCTAATTTAGATCGTATCTCACTACGGCTTACCCCATGATCCTGCTTCACATCGAATCAATCGATCGAGCATCTGGATCGATCGAGCATTTTTAGAAGTTCTGACTCGTCGCTCCATTGCTACATTGGTCAACTCCATCGACAAGCGAACTAAGTAGGCTTCATCTTCAGCAGTTTTGATCAAGGTTGGATTGATCGATCGTAGATTCCCTCGCAACGATCGATTCAAATCAAACTTAAATTGACGACTCAGGGACTCAATCACAAAGCGCTGTTCAGGTCGAGCAATTTTTGCCAAAGGCGCGATCGGTTGTCCTAAAATTTGCTCTCGCATGGTTGGATTGCTCACTTGTCGCTGTAACCACGCTTCAGAAGTTGAAACAGGTAAATCGGTGGTGAACTTATCAATTTTGGCGTAGGCATGAGCTTCAGAGTATGAGGTGCGTCCATCTTTGTTGTAATCTGCTGAAGCAACTTTGCGACCAATACGATCGCGTCCGGTTAATCCAGCAAAGAAGCTCGAACTATAGTCGCGATAGTCTGCTTCATTCACTTCTGGAGTACAACCCACTGAAGGACGAGATTTAATCGTGGCAAAGAATCCACAGCGGGTTTGAAGTGCAATTCCTTTGTTTGGATTGCCGCCATTGTAGATGAGATTTGCAAATGAGCCGGAGTAACATTGAGACATCATCGTGACAAAGGGCTTATTCTGCGGAAGTCGATCGAGCATTGCCGTAAAGTTCTGGACACTCAATTCTCGATCGCGCCACATCAACAACGTAGAGTTATCTTCATTGGCTCGATTGTGTCCACCATGTCCTGAAAAGTAGAAGAACAATGGAGTCGTTGTTTTCTCTTTTGCTGCTTGAGCCATCCAGGTTTGTAAGTTCGCAATGCTCGAAGCACCTTGAACATTTGGAATGTTGTGCGCTTTAAATTGCTGGTCGCCTTTTTCGTCTAAGTATCGGACTGTTTTTTCGCTTGTGTTGCCGTTTGCAAAATAGATTGGTGCAGCGTTTGAAGCATATCCGAGTTCTTTGAGCGATCGCTGAAAGTACAGCATATTTTTCTCAAGCGCAATCTCATTGTAGGAAGGCGCACCTCCGCCACCAAACACGAGAAAACTTTGAGTCGATCGCTGACAAGTCGGTTTATTTTGGCTAATTGCTTGTGAATCGGTGAGTGTAAAGCTGGTGATGCTGGCAAGAACTACCGGGATGAATCGTCGCATCATAGTGATTGTGATGACCTTTCTTTTTAGAGATTATACCCAAGCTAAAGTTGGCGGATGGAATTGATCAAGCCTTCACACACTTTTGTTAGAAACTCAAAATCAAGGGTTTCAATTCGATCGCTCGGTTTGTGATAGTTCGGATTTCGTAAGTTCGCTGTATCTGTCACCATTAATGCTCGATAGCCTCGATCCCAAAATGCAGCATGATCACCTCTGCGAGTATTTGGAACAATCTTGCCGCGCATTCCTGCTGGAAGCCATTCACATCCAATGTTCGATCGACGAATTCCCCGACTCAATCGAATCAAATCCGGAATCGTGGGAATGTTGCCAATGAGTGCAATAAAGTTACCTTGATCGGGATAAAAGCGCTCTAATCCTGCGGGATAAAGCTGTGAATTACGATCGTGATTGCAATACCCCAACATTTCTAAAGCAATCATCAATCGCAATGGTTCACCGTTCAAAGACATTGCATACTGAGAGTTACCATGAGCATCGGTCTGCGTAAAATTCTCTTCTAAATCAAATGCAATCAATCGAATCGGATAGCGGGCAGATTGTTCAGAAAAAGCTTTTGCCATTTCCAACAACACCGCGACACCCGTTGCATTGTCATCTGCACCTGGAGAGTTTGGAACCGTATCATAATGTGCACCGATCAAAATCGGAGGCTTAGTATTATTCCGCCCAGGTAGATTCAGAATCCAATTCGTGTGAGTGCGCTTTCCAACCTGAAATTCATGCGCCTCAACTGTTCCCCAGTGTGAAAACTGTTCGCGAATGTATTGTTGAACATAGAAATGACCTTGAGTAGCAAAGAATGGATCGCGATCGCGAGCAATCTCTTCAATGTGCGATCGCAATCGTTCTGTTAGGTCTTGCATCTGTTATGAGGTGTTTTATAGATAGTCGTTGATTGCCACATCCGCCCGTGATTTGCAATCACGGGCGGACGCAATCGCAGCGACGGGTCTCTCAATCCTTCCAAAGCATTCTGCTAAACGAACTCACCTTTAGCCACCAGAATAACTTTGCCGCCTACTGAGATCTCAAAAGCTTCATTTTCTTTTTGAGCTTTCAAGAACAGCAATGAAGGTCGCCCGATTTCATAGCCTTGTTCAACTTGAAGATCGATTTCTGCTCGACCAAAGTAGGAGTGTTGAACTAGATACGCCGCTAAACATCCATTCGCGCTCCCTGTTGCCGGATCTTCTGGCGGTCCGCCCAATGGCTCTACAAAGACACGGACGCTTAACTGATTGTCTAAATTGCGGGTTTCAGGGGAAAAGATCAGAATTGCTTTTGCTTCTGTGGTTTCGACTAGCTTAAAAAGTGCATCTCGATCGACTTTCGCTTTTTGTAATGCAGCTAGGTTTTTTAGCGGAACAATGATGAACGGCAAACCTGTAGAAACTTCCTCGATCGGAGTGCGATCGTCAATTTGATCCACACTCAGCCCTAAGATAGGCGCAATCGCATCCGGATAAAATCGTTGTTTAAATTCTGGTGTGTTTTGGCGCATCCACAGCACCTCAATGTCCCTTTCGGCGTAGTTCAATGTAACGGGAATTTGACCCACTGCAAGGTTTAATCTCACGATAGATACGGAATCTTGAATAATCGCTTGTTGCAAAATGAACGCTGTACCGAGCGTCGGATGTCCCGCAAACGGAAGCTCTCGATCGGGTGTAAAAATTCGGACTGGATAACCGCCATTTTGCGGAAGTTCCGACAAGATAAATGTCGTTTCCGAATAGTTCATTTCTTTCGCGATCGCTTGCATTTCCTCAGTTTTCAGAAAATCAGCAGCACGAAACACCGCAAGTTGATTTCCCGCATATTTGCGTTCAGCGAACACATCCACAATGTAGAACGATAGCGTCATCAGTTAAGCCTCAGAATGTGCCAAAAGGTACATGAATTAAACAGGAATGCCCCAAAGTTAGGCAGATCTACTTCCTTTGGATAATCCATTTTGTGCCGAGAGAACTTTATAATAAACCTCGGCAAAAGTGTATTGCTGTTTACAATTGTGAAATCAAACCAACAATGTTGATACTTGGACTTATGTGGGTCGCTTCGTGGTTCAGTGGCATTCCTAGTGTAGGAGGCAAGCTACTCGAAACACCCAAATTTCTCACTCATGTTCTGTGTCAGAGCCGTGTGTGCCAATCCACGCTCCCCCAAACACGCAGTGCGCTGCAAGCCTCGTCCTCGCTACAATTGACGATCGCGACTGTTCAGCATCCCTCAGCAGACCGTTCCGAAGCATCCCAATCCAACTGGCTCAGTGCGATCGAAGGATTGCTGCTTCCTCCAACCGAAAATCCGCTGAATGACTTCATTGGCTCGATGCAATCTTTGTTCAATCAGCTTCCGATCGTGGCAGCTTCACAAGATCCTTCATCCGTTGCGATCGTCGAAATCGGATTCGATGGAATTCCTTTAACGCAAAGTGAAACGCGCCCTAGACTTGGATTCTGGCAGTGTCCAACTACGCCAAATCGTTCCAGCGGCTTTCAGATTTGGGCAAAAGGGTGTCACATTGCCACCTTGGACGATCGCGCCTCTGCGGAAATCTTCGCCCAACGGATTGCCCAATTGCTCGAAACTCCAAATCTCGATGCTTCCACGCTAAAAGCCGCGATCGAGAAGAAACAAATCGTCGCTAAATTAGGCGATCGCACCATTTTCACCGTCAGCGATCGTTTATCTTCTCAACTCGGTCGTCCTGCGGAACTCATCGCGATCGACTGGGTGAACAATCTCCGAATCGCGCTCGGACAAACGAGCATTCCAATTGCCGATGCCCAAATGGAAATGTACCAATTGGCAAAAACCGACAACAGCATCGACGGCATGGCATCCTGGTACGGTCCTTATTTCCACGGTCGCCAAACCGCGAACGGCGAAATCTTCGACCAGAACGATCTCACCGCTGCTCATCCGACCCTACCGCTCGGCACATTTCTCAAAGTCACCAATCGACTGAATGGAAAGAGCCTAGTCGTGCGGGTGAACGATCGCGGACCGTATTTCGATAATCGAGTCCTCGATCTTTCCAGACGCGCCGCCGCCATTCTTAACAGCGAGGAAAAAGGCATAGTCCCAATCGAAGCCGTCGTCATGCAATCTGCTGTCATGGCTGAAGTCAAAAAGCCACCGCAACGGGTCGCCAGATTGATCACAGGCTATTAGTACAGAATAATATGACGTTTGGCATCGATCGACAGCCAGCCCTCCTGTTTCAACTGCCCAATTAATCGGGTCACGGTCACTCTCGTTGTTCCGATCGCATTTGCCAATTGCTGATGCGTCAGACGAACCTGAAGCCGTGTCCCCCGTTGAGCAGGTTGTCCGACTTCGTGCTGGAGCAGGATTAATAACTGCTTCAGTCGCTCCTCCACTCGGCGACAGCCAGAAAGCGCCAAAAACGCCTCGGCTTGCTGTAATCGACGACTCAAATGACGAAACAGCCCTTGACAGAGTGCAGGAGATCTTTCGATTTCCGCCAGCGCCAGGGGCAACAAATCCACGTCAGTTAATGCGATCGCGCTATAGGGTGTAATCCAAGTCAGCGGCAACCCAAACGGCATCGAAGGCGTTGCCACTCCGAGTAATGCCTCATCCCCAGTGGGGTGCAACGTGTTGAGAACCACCACGCCGCGACAAACGATCCACAACTCATCCGGGCGTAGTGGAATCGTTTGACCGCTGCGAAATGGCTGTAAAGTCCGCTCCCGATAAAGCTGTTCCAGTAACTGTCTTGAATCAGGTAGCTCAATTAACGATGTTGCGAACGATTGGATCATAGATCCGGCTCCATCCTGAAATCCCGTCTTTCACTGTAGAGGGCTAATACCAAGGACAGGTAATTTCTAGGTTGGGGTTTGGTTAAGATTTAGGAGCGTTTTTCAATCAGTTTGAAAGATTGCTACTTGCAGACTTTCGCTTCTGACGACAATAATAGTTCCTAATGCTGAGCGTTCAAGGATAAGTCCAGTGGCAGAGGAGAAACTAGGTTCAGGTGGCAAAGCGTCGATCGAGTCAACCTACTACGGACTGTTAGGACTGCATCCTTCAACTTCGGTACGGGAAATTCGACAGGCATATCGTGAATTGAGCAAGTTGTATCACCCAGATACGACCGAATTACCACAAGCGATCGCGACTCGAAAATTTCAAACTCTAAATGAAGCTTACGCGACTCTCAGCAATCCTGAACGTCGTGCAGCATACGATTTGTCGATCGGTTATTCTCGCGTGGTCGTGGTTCGACAATTACCGAGCCTGCACAAAACAAGCAAACCCGAACCGAATTCTTCAGCCTACTTAGATGCTACCGATCGCCCCCTTTCCCCCGGCGAGCTATTCGCACTATTTATTCTCGGCATTACCTTCGTCGGCTGTTTAATTCTGGCAATTACGATCGGGATTACTCGCGGCGATCAAGCGTTTCAGCCCTTAACCGCACAGCATCATCCGATCGAGCAGGTCGAAATCGCCACACCTTCTCCAGATCAAGCGACAATAGAATCTGTTGAGATGGATTCTTTGTATGACGCTACCTCCCGGTGATACTCCGCTGTATAACCATCCGCTACCTGCGATCGAAGCTTGGCTCACCGATCAAGGCTGTGAACAAGATTCGGAAGATTTACACTGCTGGACGATTCAGCGTTCCCAATGGCAGGCTGAACTGATGCTGGATGTGGATCAATTGAGTGTGCGATATCTCAATGTCGAGGGACGGGATATTCAGCGATCGTTTAAATATTCGCTCAGTCGCCAAGATATCGAGGACGCTGTTTTTGCAGGACCTTAACGCTTATGACCCAAGCCAAACCAAGATTTAGAACCTTCGAGGAATATTTGAACGATGACGATGGCAGCGATCGACAATACGAATGGATCGATGGGGAGCTAGTTGAATTGCCTCCAGAATCCGAACCCAATACTGCGATCGCTCAAGAACTGTTCTGGTTATTTGCAATCGCTCAAATCGTCGAGCGGAGACTGATCAAGCTTTATGCCTGTCAACTTCAAGTTCCGGTTCTTCAAGCTGGAGATGCCGCAAATCGATTTCCTGATTTAGTGATTTTGCGAGAAGAGCATTTGGCAGTGACGAGATCGCAACTTACCATTACACCAGAAATGCCACCACCTATTTTGGTGGCTGAAATTGTTTCGCCCGGTGACACAAACAGCGAGAACTACATTCGGGATTATGTGAGAAAACGTGCTCAGTATGCGGTACGAGGCATTTCCGAGTATTGGTTGATCGATCCAACTCGTGCAGTAGTGATTGTATTGTTTCTAGAAGGCGAACAGTACCGCGAAATTGGACAGTTTAGAGGTATCGATCGCGTCCTCTCTCCCACCTTCCCCGAACTAAATCTGACCGCTGATCAAATTCTTAAAGCTGGACGTTAGAGGGTGTTTGAGAAGTAATCTTTTATCGCATTCACCCGCCCGGAAATAAATCTCCGGGCTAATCAGGGGAAGCCCACTAAACTGGGCTAAGAACTCCGAATAACTCTCTTAGCCCGCTCCAGCGGGGTTTCCTCCATTAGCCCGGAGATTTATTTCCGGGCGGACTGGCAACGCAGCAAAGCCGCTTTTTATCCTTCTCAAACACCCTCTTAAAGCTTATTTCCAACTTTTCCAAATCGGCGTTCTCTCTGTTGATAAGACTTGAGTGCCAGATGAAATTCAGATCGATCGAAGTCGGGCCACAACGTATCAGTCACATACAATTCTGCGTAAGCCGCCTGCCAAAGTAGAAAATTACTCAATCGCATTTCCCCGCTCGTCCGAATCATCAAATCCGGATCGCAAATCCCAGTCGTATACAAATGTCGCTCGAACAAGCTTTCATCGATATCATCAGGCTGGATTAAGCCTTGTTGAATTTGAGCGGCGATCGACTTACAAGCCTTAATAATTTCCTGCCGTCCGCCATAATTCGTCGCAACGGTGAATCGAATTCCTTGATTGTCTTTCGTTTCTAATACCGATCGCTCAATTTCCGCCTGTAAACTCGTCGGCAGCGCATCCAAATTTCCAACGAATTTAATCCGCACATTTTCCTTCATCATTTCGCGCAGTTCTTGACGCAAGACTCGTTCAAACAGCGTCATCAGAAATTCCACTTCTTCGAGCGGTCGTCCCCAATTCTCGGTTGAAAACGCATAAGCCGTTAGCGCTTCAACTCCCCAATCCCGGCAGCATCGGAGCAAATCTTTTAAAACATCCACACCCCGCCGATGCCCCATAATTCTGGGTTTCCCTTGACGTTTTGCCCATCGTCCATTCCCATCCATAATCACCGCAACATGGCGAGGTAAGCGATCGCGGTCTAAATCAGCAGGTAAGTCTCGTAAAACAGGGTGCTTCGCAGTTGTCATTGGTGGTTTCGGGGAACGCCGATGAAAAGGGTATGGGAAATCAATCTGGTTTTAGCAGAATTTAGGAATCGCCGCGCTTGCGTTCATTCGGAATCCGGCGATTTTTTAAATTACCTTCATTAAATAAACGCGAGAATAAGAATACTGCCTTTGTCCGGAATTGACGACCGAGAGATTTCAGATCGCGCGAGACTGGTTCGCGATCGCCCGACTGTGAAAACCGTTCTTCCAAAAGCTCTTTTAGTTTACTGCTCGTTAAGGGGCGATTTAATATTCCTCGTTCCGCGAGTGAGATTGATCCCGTTTCTTCAGATACAACGACACAGATGCAATTTTCGAGTTTTTCCGTAATTCCCATTGCGGCTCTGTGGCGCGTTCCCAATTGGCGTGAAGCGGTCTTTTCAGATAGAGGCAGAATCACCCCTGCGGCAATGATCCGAGATCCGCGAATCAAAACTGCGCCATCGTGCAAAAGCGTTGTGGTTTGGAAAATCGTTTGTAAAAGTTCTTTGGATAATTCTGCATTGAGTTTGACACCGGGAACGGAGAAATCCCGATCGTCGATCGCCGCGCCCGTTTCAATAATCATCAGTGCCCCAGTCCGATTCTGTGACAGCCCTTTCACCGCTTCGACAATCTCATCGATCACGCTGTCCGAACCCGGCAAACTCCGATTCGAGGGCTGAAACAGTTGCGAAATTTCCCCACGTCCAAGCTGTTCTAGAAATCTGCGAAATTCCGACTGAAGAATAAACGCCATCGCGACCGCAGCGCCGACGACGAGATTATTCAGCACAAAACTCAACAGTGCCAAATCCATCCGCCGACTGACTGCCGCCGCCAGCATTAGGATAATAAAACCGCGCACCATCCAGAGTGTCCGGCGTTCTCGCCCGATGATTACCAGCATGACGTAGGTGAGCGCCAAGACCAGTCCCACATCCACTAGAAACCGCAAATTTTCTAGAACAAAATTCAGCACAGCTTGTAGAGCAGTCGGAAGGAGAAGCAAGGGTGGGATCGAAGCTTCACCGAAGCTTAGAAGGGAGAATTGCAATTGAATTTCCATCTTTGCCAATCCTCACCCTTTATCGTTCATCCTTCATCCTTTATTTCAGTCTGTCCGGGACTCGATCGTGTCGAATCAGATCTTCGTAAGTCTCCCGTTCGAGGATAATGTTAGCTTCTCCTTCATGAACGAGTACCGCCGCTGGTCGAGTCAAACGGTTGTAATTCGATGCCATGCTGTAATTGTAGGCTCCCGTTGCCATCACGACGAGAATATCTCCCGGTTCTGTCTCAGGAAGGGTAATGTCTTTGATCAAAACGTCTCCCGATTCGCAATGTTTTCCAGCGATCGTGACGGTTTCTTTGGCTTCATTCGACATCCGATTCGCAATCACCGCTCGGCAGATCGATTGATATGTAATCGGTCTGGGATTATCCGACATTCCGCCATCGACACTAATATAAGTCCGAATTCCAGGAACGGTCTTACGTCCACCAACTGTATAAGCCGTAATGCAAGAAGAACCGATTAGCGATCGACCCGGTTCACACAGCAATTTCGGCAACGGCATCTTTTCCGCTTCACAAGCTTTGATCATCGATTCCGCAACAATCCTTACCCATTCATCAATGCTAGGCGGATCATCGCTCTCGTTATAGCAAATTCCCAAACCGCCCCCGACATTCAATTCAGAGACATTCAAACCATATTGAGCAGCTTTCTTGACCCATTGCAGCATCACACCTGGTAGATCCCGATGCGCTTGCAGTTCAAAAATCTGCGATCCAATGTGGGCATGAAGTCCAACGAGAGAAACGCTCGGATTTTGGCTGATGAATTGGAAAATATCTTCAACTTGGTTAGGGTCGAATCCAAATTTGCTGTCTAAGTGTCCGGTGCGAATGTATTCATGCGTATGACAATCCAAACCAGGCGTAATCCTCAGCATGATTCGGATAGGCTGATCGCTTCTGATCTGCGTCAATCGCTGCAATTCGAGACGGTTATCAACGACGATCGTACAACCCGATTTCACCGCCAATTCCAATTCAGCGATCGACTTGTTATTTCCATGCAGATAAATCTTCGACGGATCGGCTCCCACCTGAAGCGCCGTATACAGTTCGCCTCCGGTCGCGACATCGATTCCCAATCCTTCATGAGCCACGATCGAGCAAACCGCCAAACAGTTCCAAGCTTTCGAGGCATATAGCACTTGAGCGTCTGCCGGATAGTAGCGTCGAAACGCATCGCGATACTGTTGGCAAGCGGTTCGTAATCCTGCCTCATCCAAAATATAAAGCGGCGAACCAAAATGTTTCACCAATTCCGGTACATCACAACCGCCAATTTCGAGATGATCTCGATCGTTTACCTTAGCGGTCAGCGGCATTAAGAATTGATTGGGAGAGCGATCCAAACCGGAATCCGGTAAATACTGGCGACCCGAAGTTTGCGCGAGTTGCGCTTGCGTCACTACCATTGCTTGCTTTGTGTCCTCAATGATTCTGGCGAGTTTGGCAATTTTGCCACATTGTTCTAGTGTACAAGCGCAAGTGTATTCAGGTGGACAGAAGCAGTTTAAGGAATGCTGTGATTTATGCGCTTCTGTGTAGACTGAAATGAAGCCTACTGCGATCGACCTTATGCAAGCCAAAGAACAATTACTGCATGAAATTGACGAAATTCCTGACCTCTTACTCGAAGAGGTTCCAGATTTTGTTCAATTCTTGAAGTCGAAACATTTGCCGAACAAATTAGAAATTACTGTGATGAGCGAGTCGGTTTTGGCGAAAGACTGGCTCAGACCGGAAGAGGACGAAGCTTGGCAGGATTTTTGATACCCGGCTATGCGCTTCCACTTTTTCCGTCCATGTTTGCGGATGTGTCGCAGGGTTTGATCTCGCGGGTGCGGTGGAGCTTTGCGATTGCCATGCCGCCAACTCACGGCATCTTTGCGCGGGGGAATCACAGGCTTTGCCCCGCGTTCGACGATTTCTTCGTAGCAATGGCGATGGTCATACGCGCCATCGGTGGTCACTTGCTCAATGTCGTCCTCGATCTGATGCAGCAACTCGTCTAAGACTTCACCATCCTGCACGGCATTTGAAGCGCCACGTTGTCCGCTCAAGCGCGGGACAATCCATTGGCTCAGAGTTGCTTCATCAATCCAGAAGGTGAGGCTTCCTCTTTGTTTCAATCCGGCGTTATACTCAGACCAGTTGCGGATGCGGTAGCTCATTGCTGTGAAGGTTCGTTGGTAGTATTTCAAACCTATCACGTCGCCGCTCCGCAACCCTTATTCATGCAACAACGCCGCAACTTACTTGAACAAGTAGACATCATAGATATGAATAGCTATGGTTGCAGCGCAGGTTCTCACAACGGAGGCGATCGCGATGATAGTTTCTCGCCGCTTATTTTTATCTCTGATGCTTCTCTCAGCTTGCACAGCGAAATCAAGCTCAAATTCCGGCAGCGGGTCGCTTTTGGTCGGAGTGGTCAGCTATGAAGAAGGCAGCAAAACGCTCGAACAATACGATCGCTTTAAACGCTATTTCAGTGAGAAGATGCAGGCATTGATCGAGCTAGAACCTGCATTGAACGAAAATAAAGCGCTCGATCGCGTTCAAAATCGAGCTTGGTCGCTGGTTTTTGCGCCCCCTGGTTTAGCTGCGATCGCAATTTCACAGTATCAGTATGCGCCACTCTTTCCACTGATTGGTGTGCAAAATCGTCGATCGATGTTAGTGGTTCGAGAAGATAGCCCGATTCAGGAGATTTCCGCAATCTCTGGAAAAACTCTAGCGCTGGGCAATCCTGGTTCAGCAACAGGATTTTACTTTCCGCTGTTTAACTTGTATGGATTAACTTTAGCTGAGCTTGTACTTTCAGCAACTCCTAAAGCGGTATTAGATGCGGTTATTCAAGGAAAAGCCGACGTAGGAGCACTTTCACTCGAAGAGTTTGAGACTTATAAAACCCAAGTGGCGCAAACAAAGCTTAGAGTTTTATTTACGGACTCGCATCAGGTTCCATCCGGCGCGATCTTAGTCAGTCCAAAGCTCGATCGTAATGTCCAGGAACGAATTCGTAAAGTTCTCAGCGAAGCTTCCTCGGTTGTGGCTGAAGAAGCTGGATTTATTACAAATGCTTCAGTTCCCGATTATCAGTACATGACTTCTGTAGTCGAACGAGTGCGATCGATCTTTCCGGGAGATACCAAAGAAAGCGTTGCATTATTACAGCAAAAGCCAGTTCGATTGTTTAAGTGATGAGATCGTGATCAATCTGTTCTACGGTCAATCCGATTTCTTGTCCAAAAGATAGCTCAAGCGTGTGACCGTCTGGATCTCGCAAGAACGCCCAATACCCGATCGGATACCCAGAATCTTTTGGCTCTTGAAGCAGCACACCTTCTTGTTTTGCCTTTTCACAAAGAGCATTCATCCATTCCCGACTTTGACACCCGACTCCAAGATGTGCAAGCGGCGATAGAACGGGATGCACTGAGTTTGCCTGAATGAGAACAATGACGAAAGGGCGAGTGCGATCGCAAAGCCATACAACCGAAACCCCTGTTTCTGCATCAATGCGCTGATGGATCACCTGCATTCCAGCGTAAGTTGCATAAAATTTAATGCTTTGCTCAATTTCTGCAACGGGAAGTGCGATGTGAGTGAGTCCGACATCAATCATGGTCATCTACCTCATGCTTTAACTAAAGAATTACGAACTAAGGATTGATTATCGAAAATAATTGGTACACCGATGCCCTTAAATACATTTTCTAGCACTTCACCTTGCACAGCATGAATGTGTAAATGAGGCTCAGTTGTATTCCCAGAGTTTCCAACCTTTCCGATCAACTGACCTTTCTCGATCGATTCTCCTTCCTGCACCATCATTGAATTAGCTTTCATGTGTGCCAGAACGACAAGATAGCGATCGGCTTTGATCACGACATTGTTTCCAGCCAAATTAGTACCATCCCGATGAGGCGGAATGTGGTCAGGTAGTCCATCTGTAATCTTGATAATCTCTCCATTACAAGGACTGTATAGTTCATCATCGAATATTTCGTATTTGTTTAATTCAGACGGATAAAGTCCTTTTGCTCTCACACCCCACCCATTCAGTTTGACGATATCTAGAGCAAATCGCTGGGCTTGATTTTCATAGTGATGATTGACTAAAGAGGAGTTTCCGCCATGTGCAACATAGTAGGTTCCTTGTTTGAGCGGGAATGAAAGCGAGATAGACGATCCTGAGGGGAAATAGGCTTTGAATACATTAAAATTCAGAGTCATAAAAAATGCCAACACAAATCCCACAACAAGTAGGTTGAGCCACTGCTTCAAGTCGGATTTTATCCAATGGGGAAGCGTGAAAAGAGGTAAGGCATATTTAATCGTAGCAACAGCGAAAAGCAGTAGAAATAAATAGCGTAAGTTGTATCCTGTCCAACTCCAGTTACCAGCCTTGAATATAAATAGGATGTAACTACCATAGCTAAGAACAGTCAGGACGAGTTCAATTTGGCTTTTTGACCTGTCAATCCACAAGCTTGCTATCAGAAGGACTGGCACAATCAGATGCGTTGCCAATAAAACTAGAATTGTGAAAAGCATTTCTTTGCTCTCCTGTAATAAACCTTTGCTTAGGCTAACTGAAACCTCTGGTGCGATCGCTGAACCATTCCTAGACTTAATGCTTCGTTTGATAGTGCAACATCATGACTCCATTGGCGTAGATTTTGTGATCGATCAGTGCCAGTGCAGTTTGCGGAATGCTTCCTGTAAATAGAGGAATTCCTGCACCAAGCAAAACTGGATGCACCTTCAGAATGAATTCATCGATTTCTGAAAATAATGCTGCTGCTAAAGTTCCACCTCCACACAGCCAAATATCTTGACCCGCCTGTTGCTTCAATGCCTTGGTAAATGCTACGGCATCTGACGAGACTAGCTCAATGTTGGGGTCAGGACTCCTGTTCAGGCTGTGTGAGAACAGATATTGACGCATCTGAGGATAAGGATTAGTAATCCCTTCACTGAGTCCGATTCCATACGTCTTGTGTCCCATTAACACGGCATCAAAGCACTGATTTTCAGCCGTAATTCCAAGTTGATGTCGCAGATGACCTGGAATCGTTTCGGGGAACTGTTTTAATAAGTCAGCAAGATGTTCTCCCCCCGTTAGAAAAAAGTCGAATGAGCCATCCTGACGGGCAATGTAGTGAT
Organism: Leptolyngbya sp. AN10; assembly: GCF_050565645.1. NCBI lineage: Bacteria > Bacillati > Cyanobacteriota > Cyanophyceae > Leptolyngbyales > Leptolyngbyaceae > Leptolyngbya > Leptolyngbya sp. AN10. The sequence continues at coordinate 11,450 of NZ_JBNXVP010000068.1, read as the reverse complement.
CCACAGTACACGCAACGTAATACTTGAGTCTACGCATAGGTTCTCCAGTTGCTTAGGGTTGAATGCGATCGCGGAACCGTTTCTAAACTTAATGCTCCACCATTATTGTAGTTTTCGCGATCGACCCACTTTAACGAAGAGAATGGCTCAAATCAGCACCAGCAACTTGCAATTGTCGGCTGCGTTTGAATTGTTATGCGTCAGTTTCATCGATCGTCCTTCCACATCCTGACATAATCCCGATATTCTTTTCCATCACTTTGCTGAACTAGATTACTTCAAATTCGCTCCAGAGTTTGCAAGGTTTCCAAAACAAACAGTTCTCAGATACATATCCACACTTCTCGTAGAAACCTACTGCGTTATCATTTGCAACGGTAACAACCGAAATGTCATCTTCTCCACCAACTACCGCTCGAATGCGAACCAATAATTCACTTCCTATTCCTTGTTTTGTGTAAGCTCTATCTACGCCAAGGTCTGTGACAAACAAGAAGTAAGTAAGATCCGTCACACCAAATACGATTCCCACCAGTTTCTCTTCATTTCTAGCGGTGATAGCAATGGATCGAGTAGTCAAGAGCTTCCTTATCCTCTCCTCGAAACGCTCTTTAGGGTATTGGCTGCCAAGGTCAGACCTTTTTAGAAAGTCATAATATTCTTCAAAACGCAGATTCTCGTTCTCCCGGTATTCAATCATCTCTATTTCCTCAGCAAAATACAGAGCATTCCCATTATCATCCTGCGTACTAGAACTCGAAACGGATATGAGCAGTCGCCAGAACCTAAATCTCACTCGATCGCTCTCCTCAATCCGCTCCAACCGAACCGTTAGACATCTTCATTAAGACTACAGACCATTAAATAACAACGCCCGTATATTAGTGGATGATACTCACGTAAGATGTGAAAACCAGCCTTTGCATAGGCTCGCTGCGCTGATAGATTCCGTACGCTAGGACTTAGCCCTACCAAAGGCACATCTCCTCTTTGGCGAAGCTGTGATACCAATACTAAAAGTGCTTTCGGTCCAACCCCTTGCCCCACGAACTCCAAATCACCAATGAGTATATCAACATCAACCGATCCGGCTGGGATCTCGTAAAGCTCGACTGAATCCAGAACTTCACGGGACACAGACTGCCATCGAATATAGCCAACTGCTCGACCTCCAACCGTGATTAGCGATCGATCTCCATGTTTTGGTGGATTGGCTGCCCAGGCGATGTGGTCTTCAGGATCGGGATACCAGGCAGCGACATGAGAAGCTGCCAGCCAATGTCTCAGTAGTTCGACATCAGTACGGGAGAAAGGAGTTAAAGCAATATTGGATTCCATAAAACTGCGACCTCTTCTGCCTAACATTCCGGTTAAGCGACTGAAAGTAACCTTTGCAATACCACCAAAGTTTCTCAACGATCCGTTCCAGCCGATTTATTAGGCTTCATTCCTTTCTGATTAATGGTACCAAGTGCATCATGTAATCTCGTTTTCCAATTGGCACACCAGCCATACGAAGAATGTCATAAGCCGTGACCATATGGAAGTAAAAGTTTGGAATTAGGAATTCATTTACATAGGCGTTACCAGACAACTCAATGTAGAGGCTCTGACCCAAATCGATGCGCGTCACCTCAGCTAGCTTTGCATCCTCAACATTAATACCCAAAAGAAGTTCCTTGGTAGTTGCAATGTGTCCGCATGCCTGCACGAGAGATGTAACATCTGGATCTAGATTATTCGCAGGTTTACCATCACACCAGAGAGCAAAGTTGCGTGGTTGATTGCAGGTAAAAGCGATCTGTGTACCGAAGGGAAACATATCAGCCGCAATGCGCTTTTGAAGGAACGACTCATCATCACCAAAATAAGCTTGAGCCGACTTCAGGAGATGCTCAAGGGTCGCTAAGCGACTTTGGAAGAGGTTTCGGATTAAATCTACATTCTGACTTTGCATTTTGCGATTCCTCAAGATTTGCTCTATGTATCCTAGCTGTATCTAGAACGAGTTTCAGCCTAACGGCTCAAATCAGCGGCGGCAGATATCCTTGAATTCAACACCAGTGGCTTTCAACCATCCGTTGCATTTGAATTGCTGGGCGGTTCGCTACCCACATACCATTTCTAGATCACAACTCACGTCGCATCACAAGTTCGCCGTCCTCTTCTTTTCCAGTGTAGACAAAACCCATCTTCTCGTAAAACGGACCGGGACCACCTTTGGCAGGCACACAACTTGTTTCGATCGCCACTGCTCCAGGGCGGGTCTTGACGTGTGCGAAGAACAACCCCAGCGCCTTTCGCCCATACCCACGCCCCTGGTATTGCTCACCGATCATAAAGCGCCACAGAAAGTATTCTTGCTGAGCTACGTCATCTTCCAACATCAAAAACCCAACTGGCGCATCACCAGCGTAGATCGCGCGGAACCAAGCAACTTCCGGGTTGAAATGCGCTTCTGCGATCGACATGGCGTTGGATGCCACGAACTGCTCTTGGTGTGGGGCTACTTTCAAGCGGAGAATATCACGCCAGTTTTCCTTAGTGATCTCGCGCAGCGTTACTTCGAGGTCGAACTTGGACATATAGCGTGTTCTCCCTTAGCTATATCTTTTAAGAATAGTGAACTTACTTAACTTCCCCTGCCATAGTTCGGCAATGACTTCAGCAACATGGCGCGGATCGCGAACAGCAAAAGAAATGTGATGTAGCATAAAAAGCCTCTGTGTTCATTTTGAGTGAGAAATTTGTCAGCAAGGAATCAGGAAATAGGTCGTTTTCCGTGAGGTTCATCAAAATCTAGAATTGGACCTTTCGGCACAATGCGACTCGGATTAATCTCAGGCATACTTCGGTAGTAACCCTGCTTGATATGGTCAAGATTGCACGTTACTTTGAACTCAGGACGCTGATAAAGTGCCTTGAGATAGTTCCAGAGATTTGGATAGTCCACGATGCGCCGTAAGTTGCATTTGAAGTGACTATAGTAAACCGAGTCAAAACGGTAAAGCGTTGTAAAGAAGCCGATATCTGCTTCGGTCAGTTGATTTCCACAGAGATACTGCTGCTGATCTAGAACCCCTTCCCAGCGGTCTAACTGCTCGAAAATGTCTGTTACTGCTGCTTCGTGCACCATTTGAGAGGTTGTAAAGCCAGCGTCATAAACACGCCGACTAATCGAGGTTACGATCGCATTAATCGTTTCATCAATCTGAGCTTGTAAGTCGTGTGGGTAGAAATCAGCGTTTTGTGTTGCCAGTGCTGCAAACTCGACATCAAACATCCGCATAATTTCGTGCGATTCGTTGTTGACGATCGTTTGCCGTTGCCGATCCCATAGCACTGGAACTGTGACTCGCCCGGTATAGTTCGAGTCGGCTTTCAGATAAATCTCTTGCAAATATTGTGCATGATTGATAGAGTCTGGAATCGTTCCAGGTGCATCTGAGAACTTCCAACCTTGATCACCCATAATCGGATCTACGATCGAGACAGAGATCACTTGCTGTAAGTCTTTGAGTTCTCGCATAATCAGAGTGCGATGCGCCCAAGGACAACCCAAGGCAACATAGAGATGATAGCGTCCGGTTTCTGCCTTAGATCCACCTGCGCCATCCATTGTTACAGTATTCCGAAACGTTGTTGGCTTTGGACTGTACCGACCGTTGGGATTGCGCTCTTTCCATTCATCCGTCCATTTACCTTCAATCAGCATTCCTGGCATACTGTCCTCCTTGTTCTAAAGTTTTCTCGTCTAGAAATTGCTCAATCTGTTTTGGCGATCGCAGATGATGAACCTGTTTCGTGCTTCGTGCCTGATCAACAAACTCTCGGTATTTCGGGGTCAAGCGCTGATGACAGAGCCAAAGGACTCGATAACTACGGAGCGCACTTTTGACGATTGGACTGTTTTCGGGATAGCCTTCTGGCGGATGGATTGCGCTCGTTAGAAACCGTTTTGTCACCCACCAGCTATGTACATAGAGAGGCAGATCGACAAACACTAAAGTATCTGCGGCATTCAATCTTGTCCAGAGTGTGTTGATTGAGCCAAAACCATCGATGATCCATTGCTCTTGCTCTAGGATAAGTTGGTGCGATCGCAGATACTCCTCGCGAGGAACCGCAATCCCACCCGGTTGGTATTGCAATTTATCCAAGACGTGAAGGGGCAGCCCAGTGATATTTGAGAGTTGTTTGCTGAGCGTTGACTTACCCCCTCCAGCATTGCCAAATACTGCTACTTTTTTCATGACTCACCCTCAAGAGTTGGATCGTAGAGCACAACATTCTCCTGCTCGTTTGGATCGTTGCGAGCGACTAAAGCATAAGCAGGTTCATCTACACTCAGATTACGCGGTTGATGGGGCACACCAGGCGGGACAAAAATGAAATCTCCAGCTTCGGCGATCTTTGTTTGCTTCAACCCTCGACCGTAACAAGTTTCGACGCGACCTTTGAGCAAGTAAATCGCAGTTTCATAGTTCGCATGGAAATGAGGTACTGCGGTTCCACCGGGAGGAATGACTACTAGATTCATGGAAATGCCCGTTGCTCCAGTGGTGGTCGCAGAGATGCCCACAAAGTAAGGTAACTGTTGACGAGTCTGGGTAGTCGCATCTGGGTGAACAATGCGAATGCCAGCTTGCTCTGAATTGATCGTCAGATCATGGTTCGTTTCGTCCATCATCATTCACTCTCCTACAAACAGTAATAAGGTTTTCATCCCATCAGCGATCGCATATTTTAAGCGAATAGTTTCGAGTTTGAGCCGACGATTTGTTTTGCGATCGCGTTGATCTCATGCGACCAAGGATGATCCGGATGTCGCAAACAAAAAATATCGCTGCTTCCCAGACGAAACATCTCTTCGCACACCGGAAGAATGCCTGCAACGGTTGTGTTGTAAGAATTTTGTACCCGATAGCGCAGTTCCTTAAAGTCCATTGATGACAAGGCTTTATTCACCACAACGAACATTTTTGGCACTTCTAGTTTACGAGCTACATCGACCGCGACTGCTGTTCCTTGATAGTCCTGGCTATCAGGTCGCATAATGATCACAAGCACATCCGACATAATTACAGATAGCAATGTTTCTTCGTTGATGCCAGGGTGCGTGTCGATGAACAGATAGTCTAGTTTTAATCGATCGATTAAATTTCGCAGTCCGTCATTCAGCAAACGGGCATCATAGCCCTCTCGCAAAATTCGCGAAATTTCGCCCGTCTTAATGCTAGAAGGAATCAGATGAACGCTGCCTAATTTACCAAACAATCTTTGTTTCTGTCTTAGAATCGGGCTGACATCATACGCCGCCTCTTCAACGCGACAACGCCCCCAAAGATAGTCATTCAGCGTATAAGTGATTCGATCGTCGTCCAATCCAAACAAAATGTGGATTCCAGGCGATTGAATATCAGTATCGACAATGCCGACACGCTTACCAGAACGAGCAATGATTGTCGCAAGATTGCTGGTGACATTTGATTTACCAGTTCCACCCCGAAAAGAGTGAACAGAGATGATTTCAGACACAGATAGTTCCTCGCAGTAAGGGTTTTAAGAGTTCGAGTTTGTAGCATCCCGTTTGCTTCTGAGTTCTTTTGCTTCTTGCTTTAACTGTTGAAAGGTACCGTTTTCAGTGATTTCAGCCACTTGACGCGATCGCTTTGCTTCATCGATTTCAAGACTTAGTTTTTGTAATTGCTGTCTCAATTGTTGTTCGCGCGCATAAATCTCTCTAATCATGCCTTGAAAGACTCGTCCTAACTGTCCTAGCTCATCGTTGCGTTTCGCGATCGGTGCTAATTTTTTGCGCTCAAACTCTTCTGCTTCTGCTCCAGTCATTTCATTCGCGCTAATCTTTTGAGCAATCTGAGCGAGTGGCTTGATCGGCTGGATTACATTTCGCTTTAGCAGATAGTTAATTAGCAAAATGACGATCGCAAAGATAGCAACGAAGATGCCAATAAACAACACTGAAGCCTGACGAGCATTCTCTAACACCTGATTTCCTGGAACATAGATAATCTGAGTACCAAGCACTTCGTTAAGCTTCCAATTAAAGCCATTTTCTGAGCCATAACTGGCAATATGGCTTTTCGGTGCTACTTCAGGTGTACTATGGCAGCGAAGACAAGCTTGGTTTTTCAGCACAAATGGACGAGCCGTATAGAATAGCTTTTCACCAAATGAATCACGGAAATCTGACACTGATTTCAAATTCGGATCTTTGCGAAAGCGATCGATAATTTCCGATTCAAACTGATCAGCTTTGTCTCGTAGATTCGTTGGATTGAGAAACGCATCTTTGTAAAAATAGTCCTTGTATTCGCTGTTCTTGCGTAAGTTCTCAAAGACTTCTCTAGCAGAAAAGCTAGGAATCACTTCGGGTACAAACGTTGGTTGTGTTTCAACTAAGGGCATTAACAGCGGAGCCACTCGCTCCCCCGTATAGCTTCTCACCGAGTTAATCATCTCTGAAATCAGTTGTCCGCGATAAATAATATCTCCTTCGGCTCGTTTCTCAAGAGCACGAGAAAGCAGCAAGCCACTTAGGATAGTTGTACTCACAAACACAAGCGATAACAGAAAAGTAAATTTAGTTGCCAGCTTAGAAGTTTTTAACATGACTGTTCCTTTCCTCTATAAACGGTGCTGGGAAATGTAGAGTTCCATTCATTGCACTCACGTTCATTCATAACGTGCGATCGCATTCAAGCACCAGATCTAAGCGTGATTTCATGACTTTTGTGAGAGCGATCGCGGTTGTTCTATAACGAAAGTCATAGAACATACTTGTGCTAGGTCAACGAAAGTTAGAGAGCTTCTAGCTAATTCGCCCCACTCGATAAGCAAGACGTTTTTCAGATGTGCATCGGGGGGCTGAGAACCTATTCTTGAGACATCAAGCGAGGAACACACCACAAAACAAATCGGTGGATTGCTTCTCTCGCTCGGTACAAGTTCAATTAACCAAAAAAACAGGAGAAACTCTCATGTCTGAACAAATCAAAATGCACCAATCTACCGAACTGTCCGTTGAAGAACTCGATGTCATTGCAGGCGGCGCATCGCTCGATACCGACATTGACACTGTTTTCAAACAAGAAGCATTTGCTAGTGAAGAATTGGTTTCAAACGGTGCAGATGGTTTCAAGAGTGCTTCGGCAACTGTTGCTAAGCAGACCATCAGTGAAGCTGATTTCGAGAAGCGCCTTGAAGTCTAATTGCTCAATCTGCTTGGAGTGCATTCTCTCGAAATAGACTCAGTGACGACACGGCTTCATCTGCAAAACTCAAGTTCTGCAAAGAACCGTCTTCACTGAGTCCAAATCCAACTTGTCACAATCATAGATTACTGAAACAGGAGAAATCATCATGTCTGACAACAAGAATAACAAAGCAATGGAACTGTCTTCTGAAGAACTCGATGCAGTTGCAGGCGGCGCATCGCTCGATACCGACATTGACACTGTTTTCAAACAGGAAGCACTGGCTAGTGAGGAGTTAGTTGCAAACGGTTCAGATGGCTTCAAGAGTGCTTCGGCAACTGTTGCTAAGAAGACGGTCAGCGAAGCCGACTTCGAGAAGCGTCTTGAAATCTAGAATGCTCGTCGCGACTTGGGATTAGCCTAGTTCTCGAAGGGGGTTCATGTTTGGGAGAATTCCCCTTCGCTTCTTTCCACTCCTAGGAGTCAACTATGTCCGAGGATGATATCATCCCAACCGATGACGCGATCGAGCTATCGGATGAGGAGCTAGAGCAAATTGATGGGGGTGTGAGTTTTCGATTGTTCGGCACTCGATTCAGCAGAAATCGCGTTTCGATCAGTCAGAACAGACACTCCAGGGCAAGCATCGGTTCGCCCGCCTTTGAATCAGAATCGATCGAATCAACGGCTTTCCAGCTTACGGTCATTGATGCCACCACCGAAGATTTAAAGGTCTTAGGGGAACTGCTTGGGGGAACCGATGCGATCGAGGGGTTTGACTAACTAAACCAATCAGGAGAAAAACCAATGGAAAATGCAAAGCGCAAGAAAGCTCAAGAGCTATCAGCTCAAGAGCTGGAGCAGGTTTCGGGCGGCATCTACCAAGCCGATGAGCCTTCGTATCCAACTGATGATTTATACGGTTCAGTTGCAGATTCAGTTTCGGAAACGCTTGGCACTTCTGGTCTTCCTTACTACAAAAAGGATAAAGACAAGTCAACGTATACGGAAGAGTACAGCAAAAAAACGTATAGCTCTCCAGAGTAAAGGGAATTTTCAGGGTGTGCAATACGAAATGGACTATAAATTGCAGTTGAGTCATCGTTACTCAACTGCTTTCTTTAACAGCATCGAAAGCACAACTGCGACTGTTTTTCAGCTATGTTAAGTAGATAGGTGAGATTAATCGTAAGATGCGTTTCGACTCCGCTCAACGCGCAACACCCGATTCTTCGAGGGTTGAGCGAAGTCGAAACCCAAACCCAACGAGTGGTTTAATTTGGCTCTCCTACTTAATCCGCTGTGCCTCATATCAGAAGGACGTTAAATTATGTCAGAAGTCCTACTTAAAGAACTCAGCAATCACGATATTGACTGGATGCTTGCTACAGGTCGTCGAGAAGAAATTCCCGCAGGTACAGTTCTGATTCGTCAAGGTGAGCCTGTTGATGCGTTGTATATTCTGCTAGATGGTGAGTTAGTTGTTACCGTAACTCAAGCGGACGACAATCCATTAGGTCGTGCATTTGCCGTTTTAGAAGGTGGGGAACTGCCTGGACGGGAGATCGCACGATTAGCAAACGGTGAACTTGCGGGAGAAATTCCCTTTTTAGAGTCTTACCTTTCGTCTTCTACCATCAAAGCGCTGAGAAAATCTCTAATTCTGATGATTCCACAAGCGCAATTAATGGAAAGACTGCGCGAAGATCTTAGTTTTGCGGCTCACTTTTATCGAGCGATCGCAGTTTTACTTGCAAATCGGCTTGATCAATTAGTGCGCCAAATTGGTCATAGTACCGTAGTTCTCTGTCATTCCCAGATCAGAGAAGTGTTGTTTATTTTTGCTGGACTCAATGATAGTGATATTGGTTGGATGATTGCTGCGGGTAAGGCGGCGAAAGTTCCGGCAGGTACAGTTTTGATTCATGGTGGTAGACCTGTCGAAGCCTTGCACATCTTACTGGATGGCAAGATGGCAGCTTCAGTGTCCGAAGATGTCAATAATCCATTAGTTCGCGCCTTTTCTAATTTAGAAGATACCGAAGCACCCGAACGAGAGTTAGCTCAACTTTCACGCGGAGATATCGTTGGTGAAACACCGTTTATTGAAGCGAGTCCACCTGCTGTTACAATTCGGGCGATCGAAGACTCGATCGTGTTAACCATCCCGCGCTGGCGATTGTCTGCAAAGCTCTTAAATGATGTTGGATTCGCCTCTCGCTTTTATCGTGTGTTGGCGATTTTGCTGACTGAGAAACAGCAAGCGATTATCAATAGTATGGGTTATGGAAGGCTAAGTTATAGTTCGGGTCGCTCTTTGAATGAGGAGTTGACGTATGACGAAGAGCTTAGTTCTGGATTTTTAGCACAAGTGACTTTAGCAGGAACTCGTTTTGACTGGATGTTGAAGCAGATTCGAGGTAGCTAAAGGTTGATATTCCGCTTCATTTACCTTGGTGTGATTATGACAACGACTGAGAAACCGAATCTATTTCGCAAAGAAGCCCTCGATCGCTTATCGTCTCCGGAGCGGTTGGATCAACTAATGCAGGTCGTCCAGCCGAGAAAGTGGATTCCACTGACTGCAATGGGTTCGCTGATTGCGATCGGGCTTGCTTGGAGCGTGTTGGGTCGAATTCCGATCACGGTTGCTGGACAAGGTGTGATTGTGTTTCCGAGTAAAGTGACTGCGTTTCAGTCTCCGAGTTCTGGTCAGATTGCGGCAATTAATATTCGAGTCGGTGACGTGGTGAAAAAGGGACAAGTCATCGCTACGATCGACCAAACTGAACTCCAAGAGAAGCTGCAACTTGCTCGATCAAAATTAGCTCAACTTCAAGAACAAGATCGAACAGCAAACTCGCTACAACTTGCGCGGCAAGGAGTGGATAGCAATACGATTCAGCAACAGCGACAAGCATTACAACAAAGCTTAATAGCAACTCAATCCGTTACTCCGATTTTGCGCGAGAAAGGATTAGAAGCCATCCAGCGCGATCGACAAAGTTTAGCAGAACGCCTACAGGCAACTCGTGAACTATTGCCAACCTTTCAGCAACGATTGAAGAACCGCGAGGATCTGTTGCAACAGGGAGCCGTTTCAGCCGATGCGGTGTTGCAGGCGCGGCAGGATGTTCTCAGTGCTCAATCCCGTATCAATGAAGTAGAATCCCAGCTTAAACAACTCGATGTCAAAGAAGCCGATGCCCAACGGCAGTTTCTTGAAAATCTCAACAGTGCTAAAGAGCTACAAGCTCAACTGCAATCGTTAGATAGCAAGATTGCAACTCAGGCAGAACAAGATCTAAATACTGTAACCAATCGGAAAAAAGAGATTCAAGATACCGAACGGTTGATCACAGAACTTACATCACAGCTTAAAGGCAAAAGCCAAGTTGTGAGTAGCTACAGTGGACGAGTGTTAGAAGTGATTGCGATTCCTGGACAAAACCTGCAAGAAAACGATCGCATTGGCACGATCGAAGCTCAAGATTCTTCGAGCAAATTAATGAGCGTCGCTTATCTTCCCGTCAGTGAAGGCAAGAAAGTGAAGCAAGGCATGGAGCTACAAGTTACCCCTTCAACCGTCAAGCGCGAACGTTACGGAGGCGTTATTGCGAAAGTAGCGAATGTATCTGAATTTCCGGTTACGAAAGAAAGTGCTGCAAATGTGATCGGTGGAGCGGAACTCTTACAAAGCTTGACCGAGAAAGGTCCACAAATCCAAATATTGGCTGAATTACAACCTGATTCGACCACCAAGAGCGGGTTGCGATGGTCTTCGTCTAAAGGACCTGAAGAACAGATTACTTCTGGAATCACAACTTCAGTCCGGGTGACGATCGACGAACAAGCCCCGATTACGTTTATCTTTCCAATTCTGCGATCGTGGAGCGGTGTTTATTAGGAGTTGCATGATGTTGTGGAGAATTTTACCCAAACGAATTTTACGATCGATAGCACCGCGTCCTGATAGTCGTCGTCGAACGCCAACCTTGCTACAGATGGAAGCGGTCGAATGTGGCGCGGCAGCGTTGGGAATTATTTTAGCTTATTACGATCGTATTGTTCCACTTGCAGAACTACGTCAAGCTTGCGGGGTTTCACGCAGCAATTCTCATTATGACTTTTGACTATCCAAAGCCATGAGAACGCGGTAGGGTAAAAGAGTCAAAAGCCCCTTCAGTGAGTCGAAAACGTTGACCCCGACCCGCAAGTTTGACGGCATCATTG
>NZ_JBNXVP010000067.1:0-26646 GCF_050565645.1 Leptolyngbya sp. AN10 | reverse complement strand
TGGCTTTCACCGCTTCGCTCAGCATTGACGGCAACGGTTCTGGGTTTGGAGGTTGAGACATCATCGCAAGGGCTTCTCTCATTTCCTCTAGAATGACCGGGATCTTATTTATTCGCAAGCCCCTAAGTCCTGCTGTTGGGAGTTTCTGCCATGTCTGAGCGTTCCTATGATGTTGTTCTCTATGGTGCTAGTGGATTTGTTGGCAAACAGACGGTGTAGTATTTTACGAGTCATGCTGCTTCTGAATCCGTGCGATGGGCGATTGCTGGACGAAATTGCCAAAAGTTAGAAGCGATTCGAGATGAAACCAGCGTAACCGTAGATGTGCTAGTTGCCGATAGTCAAGATCAGCTAGCAATGGCAGTATCTTGATTAAGGTTCTAGTATTTTACTAGAACTTTAACCAGAAATATCAAACTCTAAGTCAGGTCGCGAATCTTTGTTATTGTGTAATCTATTCTTCCAACCAATCCAGAGCATCTACTGCCTCAATGTAGTCAGAAGCACGTCGCTTAAACCAAGCAAAAGCATACTCTTGTTCATCACTGCCATTCGTGCGCCAGCTACCCGTTAAGTCTGCGACAAATGCTTCAATTAGCTCAGTAGGCGATAAAGTATCGCCGTCCTTGACAACGAGCTTTTGCAGGATTTCGAGTTCGTGTGGAGTCAGATGGATGGTTGTCGCTTGATCTGCATCTTGCACTGGACGATCTCTGAATGCCATATTGTTTTCTCCTCTTTAGCAATACAATCCTGAATTAAAACCTATATGTTGAGCGATTAACTTACTCATCTTGCTCAGTTTCTTCACCTTCCTCGATCGAGCAACTCGAACTAGAAATGGATACTGAGATCATCGTCGATCGCAGCTAGCAAAAGGCGCTACTGATCAAGAATAATACGTGGTCACGTTCCTAAAGGATTTGATTCTTTCTTATGTACATAGCATTGATTACATAAGAAAATTACTGTACAAATTTTTGTGGCTTTGGTACAGTCAAAGCAGCGATCGGTTTGAAATGATTGCTCAGGTTACAGAATTATCGATCGCAGCAATTTAGATACTTCAGTCGCAAGATTAGCAAATCGTGGACTCTGCTCTAACTTGAAGTTTTACTGCAATCGGTTGACCTCGTATCGAAGAAATAATACAAATGAACGACAGTCTTTCACTACTCCGCTATTATGACGCTTTCTCTTGACCTTGAGGGCTACCAAGCCTTGCGCCAATCCCATCAAGCACAAATCGAACCTCGTCTCGCTCAACTGAGTCAGAGCATCACTCAGCAGATCCAGGCATTAGACTTGCTGAGAAATTGCAGGTCTTGAACCTCGCCCCAAATCGGGTGCTGGAAATTCACATCTCGGACAACGATGGTTATCGAGACAATCACACAATGATTACGCGAACGACGTGATGGGTTCCGCATATCGAACAATTTCCGCTCAACGTCCCGATCGTGCTGGAAAGCCGCATGAATGGTCAGACGAGTGAGCAAATTCGCCAGCAGATTCAGCGCATTCAAACGTTTGTTGCGCCTAACTTTTACAGAGATGGGGCATAGCGCAATCGTGGCAAACAAGGGGGCGAAAAAGCAAAACGGATAGCGAGCTAGGAGAAGATTCCCGTCTCCTCTAACCAGTCGCCAACCGTCATGGATGAGAATAAGCAAGATACTAGGCAAGGAGAAATAAGGACATGGGACACTTGGTTTACTATTCATTTCATCACGTCCGCATTCCTGAAACCCAGGTTGCAGCAGCACTCACAGCGATTCACACGCTCTACCAACCAGAGATGATCGAGCAGTTTGGCACAGCTATGACCTACGACCGCACGACCAATACGACGAAGAAAGGCTATCGAGGGGGACATTTGCCACCAATCGAGGGGTTTACCACGTTGATTGAAGCATTAAGGGCTTGGTCATTGGGGGCTGTGCAGGAACCAGATGGCAGTGTTGCGATCGTGGAATATCGGGCTGATAAAGCCGGAGATGAGCCTGTGCTATTTGCGGCAATCGCCCCCCTTATCGATGCAAGCTGCAATCCTAGAATTGATGTGTTTCAAGATAACAATGAACATTGGCGGCATTGTTTCTCGAATGGGCAGTACCGAGAAGTTCCCGGCAGGGTGGTTTACGCCGATGAGTATCCAGAGTTATTTAATCAAGCAGAGGTGCTGTGATGACAGTTTTGAATATTTCTGCTGCTGACGGAGCGCTTAGGGCAAGGCAGTCTATCGACTGTCCTCGAAGTACTACGTCTATCGAGAACCGATTGAGCAATACAGAGCAAGGATAATGCCAACCTTGAGGGAAGAAGAAATCCAACGGCTGCAACAACAGCGCCAAGCCGCAGATGAGGCATTAGAACGCGGGATTTATGAAGTGCTGTGGCAAGACCGCTGTGAGAGTTTTTAGCCAGGCATTGCTAAATCAGGGTGAAGCGATCGTTTCAATCTGAACAAAATCGATTTTACTCCCCTCGATCAGGCGCGATCGCAACAAGCAGGATGCTCCTGATTTTTTTACCGCAGTCCTTTACGCAGATCAGGATTGACCGATGAAGTTAGAGCCATCATTTGGAGAAACACGAATCGTTTCGCGTTGAGGTCTGGCTCACGGCTGAGTTGATTGACCCGAACTTCTGGACTAAATTGAATACAATTGCAGGACATCCGACGAGGAGCAACCCGAGATTACTGAACGAGCATGACCGTCCAGATCCGGTGCTGCGGTACTAGTGGGATTAACATTGACCAGTGCGTTCTCAGTCAAGCCGTTTTGCTGCTCTGCCCAGTTTCAGGGCATCACTCAAAAATCAGAAGATTTAGTGTTCATTGGATGAAATCATGTCCCGCTCACCCTTTTCTCTCTTTAGTCAACAGTACTTTGCTACTTTACTTAGTCGTTTTGGCACCGTTTATTTGAATGAGCCAGTGCCACGTGATCCGAAGCTCAGAATCTACAAGCATCCTTCTCGATCTGATTTTGGCACTGCGGTTCTGGGTGCGCTGGCTGAGGGCAGTCCTCAAGTTTGGATTAATCCTGAGATCATTGCTGAAGCAGAATTAGTGGATGTTCTGTTTGAGCCAGACCCGACAACATCAAAAGCTGTGCTAGGCATTCTGGGAGACTTGCTGATTCAACCTTGTATTATCGAATCGCTACGATCTCTGCCGACCACCAGGGAATTCAGAACTTGCTTGGGGCACTGGCTCAGATGGCAGGTAGAAACGGATGGCAGCATTATTCCCGTAGATGAAGAAGCACCAACCTACAGCAAGGATGAGTGCGAAGAGAACGACGAGGATGAGGAACTGGAGAGCAATCAGCGTTTGCTGGTGATCGTTCCGCAAATGACGGCTAAACAACTAGAAGGATGGGGAGCAAGATTGTCTCATCGTCATATTGCGGGTCTTTACGAGCTACCTCCTGCTTACTGTACGACGATCGTCTGCACTCGCGAACTGCCAGAGACGATAGAAACCCTATGGCTGAGGTTGCTCAGTCGTGGAGCAACTCAGCGAAGGGCGATCCAAGACTTGATCAAACTAGAGACAAATCATTCGCTTCGCTCTGTCGCGTTACACCCATTGCAGTCTTGGTATTGGCGATTATGTGAGAATACCCTGAACCGAGAAAGCAAGCTGCTAATGCAAGGGTTGAGTCAGATTGCACTATGACTCAGGATGGTTTTACTGAAAATCGAGCAATGCATCAAAACGAGCAATGGCGCGTATTTTCGACTGCTCGACTTTGGCAAAGAGTAGAGTGCCGATGATGTACAAGTCTATATAGGCGAAGCAGCAGAACGCCTATTCGACGATCGCTATCGCCCTGCACCAGTATTACGATATTGGTAGGATTAGCTTCAACGAAGCTATTTGCATGAGACGATTCCAAGTCCACATCAGATAACTTCTAACCTTTCTTATGTACAAACCGTAGGTTAAATAAGAAAAAGCAGACCAAGAAAATAATTCTCGGCAGAAACTCTGAACCTAAATTTGATAGACTTGCTCAGTAGTACTTGCGTTCAGAGTAGGAGCATCGATTGGTGGCAAAGCCCTCTTCTTTAGTGCCAGAAGGTTATCCTCAACTCTTGAATGATCTGAAGGAACAGATTCGGACGGCTCAAGTTCGTGCCGCAATTGCGGTCAATCGCGAGTTAGTTCTTTTATATTGGCAAATTGGAAGGATGATTCTTGATCGTCAAGCACAAGCCGGATGGGGTGCAAAAGTCATCGACCAACTCTCAAAGGATTTACGACGAGAATTTCCAGAAATTAAAGGCTTTTCGAGTCGCAATCTCAAATATATGCGAACATTTGCAGAGACTTACCCGGACTTATCAATTGTGCAAGAGGTGCTTGCACAAATTACCTGGTATCACAATCTTGCGCTATTAGAAAAACTGAAAACAACAGAAGATCGCCTCTGGTACGCGCAGCAAACCATCACTAATGGCTGGAGTCGTAACGTTTTGGTGATTCAGATCGAAACTCGGTTGCGCGATCGACAAGGCAAAGCCATGACTAATTTTGAGCGGACTCTACCTAAACCTCAATCAGATCTCGCCAACAGCTTACTGAAAAGCCCCTATTCTTTTGATTTTCTTTCGCTGGGTCGGGAAGCACAGGAACGGGATTTAGAAAATGCACTGGTCACTCACATCCGAGATTTTTTGTTGGAGTTAGGGGTAGGATTTGCCTTCGTTGGTAGTCAGTATCATCTGCAAGTCGGCAGTGAGGATTACTATATCGACCTCGTTTTCTACCATCTCAAGCTACGCTGCTTTGTCATTATTGACCTAAAGATGACGGAGTTCACACCAGAAATGAGCGGTAAGATGAACTTCTATTTAGCAGTCGTTGATGATTTGCTGCGGCATCCTGATGATCAACCAACAATTGGGTTAATTTTATGCAAGTCTAAGAATCAAACGATCGTGGAATACGCATTAAGGAGTATCAATCGACCGGGCAGCTCCGCTGTGCCGAAGGCAACGGAGTTTCAACGCATGAAATTTGGAATAGCTTGCCAAAGCAATTTAAGGAGAGTTTACCTTCGATCGAGCAACTCGAACTAGAAATGGATGCTGCGATCGACGATGATCTCAGCTAACAAAAGGCACTACTGATCAAGAATAATACGTGGTCACGTTCCTAAAGGATTTGATTCTTTCTTATGTACATAGCATTGATTACAGAAGAAAATTACTGTGCAATCTTTCTACCAGTAAATTTTCCGTTGATCGGGTTCCTGCATAGTGTTATAGAGACGCGCCGCCAAAGGCGCTGCGAAGCACCTAATCACGTTTCTACAAGGATTTCGCGAATCGTTTTATAAAAGTCTCCAACGCTTGGAGACTTTTATAAACTGACCAGACTAACTTGCTAACGCTGAATCGATTACAGAGAAAGAGTTTTCAGATATAGAAGCTTGTGCAGTCATCGCAACCCACTGCCCTGTCTTTAAGTTGAATAAGCCACAGTTGATTGATTTGATTTCCTCAAGGGTTAAGGGACGATGCTCCGCTGGATGTTCCAGCAGATGCAAGACTGCGATCGATTCAAACAGCAACGAATCTCGAACAGGTTTCCCACGCTCCAACATACTCAGCAGCGATTCGCTGACGATGTAAGGCTTCACTCCTTCGTCCGTCCAGTAAGAAACGTTTTGAGCAATCTGCGATCGCAACTCAGCAAGCGACCATCCTCGCATCACACGCGCCCCGCGAATTAATCGACCGAGCATCTGCCGCCCAGTCGGTGTACCAGTCGGTGAATTGAGAATGATCATCTTTCCCGCCTCGTCGTCAGTGTGCAGTCATGACAAAACGCCTTGCTCTTAAATTAGCACAGGCAAGCAAAATCAATACACAAGCACTAGATTGTTCTAAAAATTGGTTGTTATTTTCTAAACTTTCTGCAATTTTTTACAGAATTTCTAGGACTTTCTTATAAACTTAAGATAGCTATCTTAACTGACTAAAAAATCATGGCTAAACAAGCCGCTCTTCAACAAACTGCATCAGATCAAATCGTAAATTCGTCGATTTCTGCTGATCAGCAAGCAAGACTTGATGCGATCGCAGCAAACATTCGCAAGCGTTTCAGACGGCTGTTTCAAGATATCTATGACAGTGGAAAAGAGCTAATAGAAGCAAAAGCAGTCTTTGGTTGGGGACAAACGCCAGCTTTTTTGGAATGGGCACAAGAGAAAACAGGGCTGAGTGTTTCTTTGTGTTATTACATGATGGCGGTTGCGCGTGCTTTTTTGCCATTTGAACAACAAGGTACTTTTAGTGCGCTCAATCAAGTTGATGCAACTCTGCTCTATCGAATTGCCTCAGACTCCACTCCGAAATCAGCTAGAACGATTTTTGTCGAACAAGTTTTAGCAGGAAACACTTGGACATCAGAGAGCATTGAAGCTTTGATTCAACAGCACCAGCAAACTGTTGACTTAGAGCAAGACGAGCGATTTCTGAGATATCGCGAAGAAGTTCAAAATTGGGGACGACTAGAGCAGTGCATTGAGGATGAGAGTTATCGGTTCTATCTGATCGATCGTGCTAACATTGTGCGATTTTTTCGGAACTATCAGGATCCGATGACTCAGTATAAAGTTTGGAAAGCACAAGTCTTTCAGGAGCAACTGTCTCAATTAAGAGAACTGCTTACACCGCATTGGAGCATTGAGCATCGTCCGGTTCCCAAACAACCTTTTCGCCTGAGTGTCAACTCAACGATCAAGAATAAACCCATCAGCTTTGTTGTTCCCAATCCTGTCACTCTAGAGCGCTGGTGGAATGAGAAAGGACAGGAACTCACCGATCGCTTACTTGCTTCTGGAAGAAAACGGCGCTCAAGTCAGGCAACCTCGTTAGAGAGTGAGGATTTTTCGATCGAGAAGCCAACCTGTCTTAACTGTCATTGGCATGATCCACAGCATGAAGGAAATCGCTTTGGCGTTTGGTGTGGCTTTTATCGAGAAACCATTAGTGACGATCGCATTACTGCAATGCCGCAACACTGCCGTAAGTGGAGCAATTCTGAAGTTTCGGATGAGCAAGCACTTGAGTTTCAAACAACGCGGCAATTTTTGCAAACTCAGCCCAATCTAGACCTAGAGTGGAATTCAACAGAACCTCAAACCATTTCTACAGTACAAGAGAAGCAGTATTCTGTTGGAGCAACGATCGAGGTCGCATCTATTTCGATTTCAAATCAGGGAATCGATGCCGAATTTGAAGCAATTCTTCAATACATCCAGCACTGTACAGAAGATCAACTCAGCCAGCTAGAACTTGCGATCGCTTCGAGGCGGAATGCAAGTAAACCGACTTCACGTCAGCAATCTCGCACAACTTCAAGACAGCACAGATAGTAGAACTTCGTGATCTTGAGGTTGAATATTGCGCTTTCCGGTTTCGACCATTTTGACCCAGCTTGCACTACGACCAATCTTGCTGGCTAAACTACTTTGACTGAGGCTTTTCGCAATTCGCATCTGTTTTAATTGCTCACCGGACTCGATCTTTTTCAGTCCCGGCTTTGTTGCTGAAGAGGACTGAGTCGGTGTAGAACTTGGCTGAGTTGGCAACAATGTTCTGTCAAATTCTCGACTGTAACGTTTGCGAGATTCATCAATTTCATTGAGACGATTCGCGATCGCTTCTGGTGGTTGAATCCATAGTTTTGCTGTTAGAAGTCGGTTGAACTTACCATGCACTCGTCTTGTTTTATCAGTCAACCGTTCTCCTTCGACTGCTGTTGCATCCTTTGCCCAGAACTCTACTGCAAGTTCAGGATCATCTGGAATTTGATTGAGTGGATTTGTCTCGGATGGACTCACCCAATATTCCATCGGATAGGTTGCTGCATCCGGCGTAATTTGCCAACCTCGACTGAGTAAAGCCTTGACTGTTTTGATCCATGACTCTACTAACTTTGCTCGTGCCTTAGAATCAACTTTGGCGATTTGTAAAGCAGACTCACCGAATGCAATCTTCATCAGCGCCTCTGCATTGAGAGGACTGCTCCGGTTGATCTTCGTTTTGAACAGAAGCCAAGTCATTAATCTGGCTGCACCTTCATAGTGATGGTACATCGCCATAATGTCTTGAATCAGGGATTTAGACAGAATACAGTATTCATAGTAAGCCTGCTTTTGCAGACGCATTTCCTCATTCAGAAAGTACTTTGCCCAAGCACCGCAACGAATATTGAGTGTGAAGCCAACGAGTTGCTTTTCCCCTACAGCTTTCCCCTCGTCGTCAACAATGCACTCCTGAAAATGCAAAATCGGTTCTGCGATTTCCCAAAGCCAAGTGCGACTGACGCTAAAAGTTGGAATTCGTCCTTGTTCGGGCCAAGAGACGTAAACGAGTAAGTGACAAGGCTGTTTCGCCAAATCCAGCATCAATTGAAGCTTTTGCTGCTTGTTCAGCTTTTTGTTTTTGTTCAGACCTAAATATTGTTCAAGCTGGGTGTCGCTGATTGCGAAAGATTGTTCCCACGGGCGATCGACTTGAGTAGCATGAGCCGCATAAATTAGGTGTAAGCAAGTTGCTCTGAGGTCAAACTCTTCAATCAGTGCGATCGCTAAATCTCGCTCTAGTACTGATGGATCTTTTGCATATAAGTCATCCGTGAGCCAAAACGAAATATAGCCTTTTCCCTTCGCGACTAAACTCTTGTAGTAGGCTTCTCCTTTGTCCGAAGTTAGCCAAGGGAGATCGCTTCCCTGCGTGAGAATATTTGCTCCTTCCCAAATTAATCGATTCGAGGCGGCGTAGTCGGTCATCGAGTCGGGGAATAAGTCTGGATTCGTCTCTGGACGTTGACGAGTGCGCTTTTGAGCAGGAGACTTACTCACTTTGCTGCGCTGACGTGCGGTAGGTGCGTTAACTGAACTATCAGGCTCATCCACAACAATCTCAACATCGATCGTTGCAATCCCTTCAGGCTGGCTCTGAGTTGTCTTTAAACGG
The DNA here is from genome assembly GCF_050565645.1 of Leptolyngbya sp. AN10. Lineage (NCBI taxonomy): Bacteria > Bacillati > Cyanobacteriota > Cyanophyceae > Leptolyngbyales > Leptolyngbyaceae > Leptolyngbya > Leptolyngbya sp. AN10. Next base: position 17,643 of record NZ_JBNXVP010000067.1, on the reverse strand, counting down.
CGAGATGGCATAAGAAGTTAGGTCTGCGAAGGTCACAAAGCAGCAACGTGCTAGGAATGCCGTGATCTTACATCGAATAGCAAAAAATGTTTGTTGCAGTCTAATTTTTGCGATCGACTCTATCAATTTTCTAGTTCCGCTATTGCTTGTAATGCTGATGGGAAGGGAATTACAGAGAAACAACCAAGCTCTGAATTTCTCAGTCACAACACACCTCTCAATCAGAGAAATGGTCACAAGTTAAGGTGTGTATTTCTGCAATTTCTCTCCTGTTTCGGGGAGATGGTCACAACAGGATGGTCACAGATCCCCTGTTTCGGGGAAATAGTCACACAGTCACTTACTCTCCCCTCATTCAGGGAAATGGTCACAACAGGATGGTCACAGATCCCCCTGTTTCGGGGAAATAGTCACACAGTCACTTGCTCTCCCCTCATTCAGGGAAATGGTCACACGATTTGATCTTCTCCCCTGTTTCGGGGAACTGGTCACAATTCTGGTTGGCTTTAGGTAGAAATCTGCCAGCTTTCAAGGCTTTCAGCCAGAATGTGAGCGTGAGTGTGCGTCTTTTTTAATCCAGGGACAGTCACAATAACGCTGTGAAAACAGCCCCTCTCTTTGGGAAGATCCTTCCCCCAGTCGGGGAAAATTTACCCCTCAGTCATAAAACAAGTCACTTTAAAGTTTATACAAGCCCGATGATATAAGGATTTCAGATCAACTCACATTGTCTGATTACTTTGATCAGTTGATCCGAGAATCGTCACAAGGCAGATTTGTGACTGCTGATAGTGTAGTTCCGTCATATTTCATCAGCTATGCGAACCAAAGGTGTCTTATCGTTAGTTCAGTGTCAGTGGCGGAATTCCAATTTATTGCAGAGCGAGATGATCCGTTTTTAGCTCTGTTTCCGCATCGCTATGACTACATTTGGGCAGACTACCCGCGCTCTGGTTACAAAGTAGAGTGGAAAACCGAAAGTCGCCATCCGCTCAGCGATCGCATGATTCAGCAGGGTGGTTATCTCTATGGCGTTCGCTTTGGGGCACAGACTCAATATTGCTTGCTAGATATTGACATTACAAGCCAATACCATCCCAGGCAAGATCCATTTGCGATCGCTCGAATTGTTGCAACATTAGAACCACTTGGATTAGTTGATTACCTTGCCTGTACGTCTAGCTATAGCGGCGGGTTGCATCTTTATTTCCCATTTGAGCAAGCACAAAAATCTTGGGAGCTTGCTGTTGCAGTTCAAACGCTACTAGAAAACGAAGGATTCATGGTGGCTTTAGGAGAGCTTGAGATTCTGCCAAATCCAAAACTTTATGTAGCAGAAGGAAAGCCGAGCCTCTACAAAGCACACCGCTTACCCATGCAACTTGGGTCGTATTTAGTCAATCGAGACTGGCAGCCGATTTATAGCGACGAACAAAGTTTTGTGCAGTGTTGGCAATTTGCTCAACGAAGAAATGGTCTGAATACAACTGCGATCGCACAGGTCTTAAAAGCAGCAAAGCGAAAGCAATATCAAATTTCAGGACGTGCCGATAAGTTTCTCAATGACCTGAATGCTGACATCGAACCTGGCTGGACAGGACATGGACAGACAAATTTCATTTTAGGTCGCATTGCCATGAGAAGCTATATCTTCGGACATTTGCTCTATGCATCGCGCCCACTTGAGGGGCAAGCTTTGATCGATGATATTGTTGCAACGGCTCGAAAGCTACCAGGCTATGAACAGTGGTGTCGTCATCAACATGAAATTGAACACCGAGCGGAAGAATGGGCTTGCTGCATTGAGAACAGCGACTACTTTCATTTCGGAATTGCGAAAAGCAAGCTTAAACCTGCAACTGGGATCGATGAATTAGAAAGCAAAGAATCGAAACTTTCTTGGAATCAGCAACAATCGGAAGATGTTCGAGAAAGAATTCGAGCTGCGATCGCGGATTTAATCGATCGTCATCAATTGCCTGCTGGAATACGATCGAGATTCTTAGCACTGACTCAATATGGAATAAGTGGATCTTCACTCTATAAACATCGAGATCTTTGGCATCCGAATTCTAGTTCTTTAACTTTTGATTCTCTAGGTTCTAATCCTTTAGATGTTAATTCTTCAATCCAAGACGCATCAAATGAGCTTTCTGCCTGTCCTAATCCAAGCAATACAGCTACAAGCTTATTACACCTGACTGAGTGTAACAGCTTGTCTCAAGGAAATTTCGGCGCGATCGCGCAGTCGAATTTAACAAAAAATGGCTGTAACATCCCGCTGCTTGAAATTGCTCTGACTTTTTACTTGATTAGCCTGCTGGCTCCTGATAGCAGTTAGGGTAAAAAGCGCAACATACCAGATAATTTGTGCAAGCACCTCTTGCACAATTAATAGATTTGGGTAGGTTTCTACAAGGACTATATTACGACGACTCGGATTGCTGGCAAGGTATGCGATCGCGCGAAAGCATTTCTAGCTTGACTAACGCTCAGTTGAGGGAATGATCTCACCCGTCCAGCGGTAGCTTCGCTCCACGTAGTGTTCTCGATTTTCCCAGAATAAACATTGGGGACACGATTCTCCTTCGGGATAATCAATTCCTTCCTCATGGGGACACCCTAGAATACCTTCACTAATCACCACACTTTTAGCATGGTGCTGCTCTAGAAATTTCACGATAGCTCGATTTGTGGCATGATCCGAACGGATGTCGCTTGAGTCTGAGAACCAGCGCCGCATATCACTCACCTGCTGGTCTTTTTGCACGATGCCCACTGCAACTTTTGTTGCAAGATCGAGATTCGGTCCGTAGTAAGCGATCGTGGCAATCGGATAGCCTTGCACACCCTGAGCCGCCTTTGACTTGAGTTTTCGCGTAAAGTGCTGCTCATCTGGTTGCACTCGCTGTCCAAAGCCGGATTTCTCCGGTCGGTTACGATTCATTCTGATTCCGCTCCCAATGACTTAACCAAACTCATAGCCTTGATTCATCCAGTAATGCCAATCGGCGATGGCTTGCTGCGTTTCCTCATCGGCATCGATCGCTTCTAGCTGAATCAGGGGAACTGCCAACGTATCGCCATCCCATTCGATTTCAACGAACATCTCTTGCTCACATTCGTCTTCCGGAGCCATCCCCACCACTTCTACCGTTTTACCCTCTTTGAGCGGAGAGATGCGGCGTTTGCTCACACAGGTCGCCGTAAAGGGAAACTGCATGGTGTCTTGCAAATAGTAATACCAGCCCATTGCCTGTTCTTCAGGTCCATAAGCATCGACAACAATTTCCATCGTGATTCTAGTTTCTCGTTCCTCGTCACGAGACATAATCGACTCCTGAATACTTTTTAGATTACTTCAGCGCATCCAGCACTTTCGGGTTGACAATACTCTTTTCAGTCGCAAGAAACTGAAAGAACTTTCGCAGTGCTACTCGTAAATCACTGTCTGTCGCTGAATCCATGACTTTTCGCTTATACCAACTGCGGAAATGGCTATTAACCATGCCTTTCGTAATCGCTTCAATTTGCTCTACATCGGTATAGCCGCAGATAAAATCGATGAATAATCCGACGATCGCAGTATGTTTTCGTACTGTCTTAGGCACATACTTCAATGCTAGAAACTCAGCGAACTCTTGGTTCAGGTCCTCCAGTGCTTGCCGAAAGGGTGCGCGTGCCGCTTCTGCTTGTTGGAGTGCTTGAAAATACTCGTCGAGTTTGTCACCGGGAATCATCACTTTTCCGGTAAAGACTTTTGCCATTGCTATTGCTCCTATGTGGGACTTGAGTTCATTCTAAAGCGATCGCTTCACCCCGTCGCTTCCTTCAGGCACTATGGCTCTGAAACAGGGGGATTGGACAAGGTGGAGGCAACGGAGAGATGAAATGTGTGTCCCAGATCTTGCAGTTGAAACTCGACAATATACCGCGAATTGTCTGCAAACAAGGTTTGTTTTCGCTCAATCAGGTCGTGCAAAATTTCTCGCGTATCTTGTTGAGCGAGGGGATCATTGCTCTGAAGTGCGTGTTGGATCAGTTGCTCAATCATCGACTCACGCTCCGCTTCGGGCATGAGGGCTAGATTCCATGCGGCAACGGCAATCCCAAACAGCTTCTCGCGTTGATGACGATTTCGAGCAAAGTCTAGATACGGTTCCACGAAATCTTCCAAAACCTCTGACATTTTGACTTCATTTTTTGGGCTGGTCACAATTCCGCTTACTTGTTCACCCAACGGACTCCGCTGCAACTTCTTCTGCAACTTTTTCAAGGCTTTCTGGTGCGTTTTGGTTGTCTGTTGAAATTCGAGCGGTTTGCCAAAGCCTTTTGGTGTCTTGTTCATGATTGTCAGGTCAGGTAACAACCCTGCGATCGTAACAACCCAACCGCGAAATTTTGAAATCCTGTGATGCAATTTAACTGGAACGCAAATATTAAGCGCTTATGGAGCAATCGTGGTTCGGGATGGACGCACCATTCGATCGAGCAAATGTTCTAGAACGGCGGCTAAGTCCTCGCACAATCCCGTGTGAACTCGTGAGGTTTGAATGATCGTACTGCGGGGAGCAACGAGCCAGTGAAAGCGATCGCGCTGTGGCAATTGCTCGATCGCGACAGCCGCTTTCCCACCCGCACACAGGATCGAAATCGCCTTTGCGGGCAGTGCGATCGACATTCGTGATATAGGCATCGAACCAAACAATTTTGGACGCAAGCTCGGCATCGACTTTCCCAGCAATCGGGTCAAAGGTCACGGAGCCGGGTAGATAATCGATCGCGAGATTGAGTCCGGCACTGGCACGAATCAAGTCTTGAATTTCGGGATCAGGTTCTGTGCGAGCGAGATCCGGGTTGAGATCCACGAAGACGATTTCGGGCATCGGTAGCCCCAACGCCCGCGCCATTTCGCCTGCGATCAGTTTGGCAATCAGCGATTCTGCGCCTTGCCCTGCGCCGCGAAATTTCAGCACATACATCCCGTCATCATCAGCTTCAACGATCGCAGGCAATGAGCCACCTTCGCGCAGGGTTGTGATGTAACGGGTTGCAGTGACAGTTCGTAAATTCATGCAGGTTCAATCTCTCAACGTTGATTGTAGCAATGAGAATCTCTCGCTTGCCCACTGCTGATCGCTCAATCTTGACAAGAATGGCTCTGTCTTGGGCATTCTGGAAAGTAGCGATCAAATTCTTTATGACAAAATTGCGGCAGTGTGGCAGTCAGTGGAATTTTCATAACGAGTCAGAGTTGGAAGACTTCGTATGGACGCATCTGCTAAGTTTTCTAGGATTGTTGCCGCTTAAGCGTCAGTTTTCGATTCAGGGACAGGTCTGCGATATTCTTGCAATCGCGCCCGATCAGCAACTTGTAGTCATCGAACTCAAAAACGAAGTCAATCGATATGTTGTCCAGCAGTTAACTCGCTACTATCACGCATTGCAGCAAGAGCGACCTCTTGCTGAACAAGTCGATTACTCAAAACCAATCCGCTTGATTGCAATTTCCCCCTGTTTTCATCGCGATAACCTGATCGATCAACAGTACAACCGCTTGTCAGTGGAGTTTCTCCAATTTGAGATTTTGGATGATTCAGAGGGATTGAGTTGGAGATTGCGGGATTTAGAGAAGCAGGAAATTTGGAATCTCAGACTACCTCAGTTTCCTCAAAATTCAAGTTGGACTCTACCACCAGTTCCTAGAAAGTTACTCAACAATTTAGCAAACGTGGATGGAGCGCATCGCGAGTGCATCTTAGAGATTCGACAAATGCTACTAGAGTTTGATGAGCGAATGCAGGAAACGGTCTTAGCATCTCAATTGCTGTACGGTAAAGGCAAGACGCGCTCGTGTGCAGAGTTTCGGTTTGGTTCGCCTTTCCATTCACTAGCACAACCCAAAAAACTGAATCTACTGCTTAAACTTCCGCATCCTGAGCGAAATCAAATGTGCAAATTTCTCATTGACTCACGCGATTGGAGTAAGATTGACCGCTTGTACTATTGTCCCAATGGTCGTCGCCCCCGCTATGCTACCTGGCAGCAGCCGAATCAGTTACTAAAAACACTTCAAGAGTGTGGGGAAGAAATGCAAAAAGATGAAATTGAAAATTACAGGAAATTGCTCGAAAATCCCGATCGCGCTACTTCTGTTGAGTTGTGGGTTGAGATTGCTTTAGAGCATTGGACAAAGCGGCTTTAATCTGTCGTGATGAATCTTGCGTCATTGTTCTATGTTCGTGATGGACTATGGCAAGTTCTGGAAGCCTGTGTATGGGTTGGGGATGCCTGACGAAGATATAGAATTGCTTTTTGCATTCGTTTGTATTCTTCAGCAGATAGAACGACTGCTGGATTCCGAAAAGCATTGTTTGATACGTCCGGGATTTGACCCTGCATCTGTTTCAGTCCTTCTGTTTTTTGTCGAAGTCGAATCGCCTCAACGTGTGCCATCCCTTCTTGGTCTTGTTTCAGCTTTTGAGGATCATGGAGATGTGTTTGAGCGCGAAGTTGATACGCCTGGTACCACTGGAGAAGTTCGCCTCGGCTGGGACAGTAGCCTGCGATCGTTTTTTCACAAGCGCCTTGATTTGATTCTACAGAAGAGGGAACTGCAAGGTGAACAGGCGAAGTTGCTTTAAGGTAGCCGCTTGATGCAGCGATCGAATTCCACTCTAATCGGTAGCCGTGCGATCGCAGATACTGCTGAACGAGTTGATCTGTCCCCGCCGCATTGCCAACGACAAATTGAGCCTGAGCTGCGATCGCTTGATCCAAGAGCGGCTGGTAATGCGTTTGAAAAACTTGTTGAATGCTGGTTTGAGAAACACTGCGCCAAGGACCACTGCCGCTCACCATCACAATGTCGGCTGCATCATATCTGCCCGTATTAGCACGATCTCCCCAAGCCATTTCATAATTACGAGTACTGGATGGTGTATGGACAGGTGCGGCAGAGGTTCCAATGAACTGAGTTGCAATCTCTGCCATTGCAACATCTTTCTGCATGTGACGGGCTGTAGCTGGATTGAGTGCAGGTAAATCAGCGAGTGGGTTCGATCGCGTCAAAGGTTCTGAATCTCGATAGCTTGCTTGAATGACCTCAATAAACGACTGAGGCAATCGCACATTCTCTGGAATTAGTTTTTCTGACCACAACGCAGCAATTTCATGGTCATGATAGCCTCCGAGTCCGCAGCCAATTCGAGTGACCAGAAATTCTTGGTTGGGATGCGATCGTGCATAGTTCAGTAGCTGCCCGATTTGTGCTTCAATCTCTGATAGTGAAACGGATCGCGCTCCTAAGTTCAGATCTTTGGTCACGATCGCGTAAGTTTGCCCCTGAATTCCTTGAGGGTTGCTATACTCGGCTCCGAATTGCATGGCTTGTTTTGCCGCTCCTGCTCCGTGTCTGCCTTGCCGATTCGAGCCAAACACAAAAACTTGGTGAGGTTGAAGCGACTCAATGCGATCAGGGGACGATCGTAGAGTTGCGGGTTGAGCTTCAATTTCTGAAAAATTAATCCCCGTTGGCGGAACCGTCAAAGTCTGAATTGCAGTGATTTTAGCCCACAAAGATTGCCCAGGTTGCCCTATGATTGTAACAATATCGCCAATGTTAGCTCTGATTTGCCCGTGATTTCGCAAGGTACTGGTGCGGTAGCCTGCTGCGATCGCATCGAACGTGTTAGTAAATGAACTCTGAGGCGATAAACTATTCGCAATGCCAGTAATTCGCGTCATCATTGCACCATCAAAGTACATGGGTAGACGTTGAGTAATAGGAGCATCGGGGCGGTCAATGCGCTCGTACTGAATGTAATCATAGCTTCGACTGGGTTTCAGATATCGGCTCAACGCTTCTGCTGACCAAACATATTCGGTTTTGAGAATCTGAGCATACAACTGCTCTGGAGTATTGTTGGATTGCATCATTGTTCGCTGAATCTCTCTTGAAGGCGAGTTCGTGTTGGGTAACTGTAAGCTTTCAGGAATCAGATGAACAGTGGCAAGTCGAGCAATGTCTGAGGTGAGCGATGCGGCGATCGTTGTTTCTCGCTTCAGAACAGGAGACACTTGCCGAAACGCAGCTTCCACAGCCTGCCGATCTTTTGCAGTACTGACAATGCCTAAATCTTGCAGTTGTCCAGCCGAGTCCCGCATGGTCAAGACGACATCAGACCATTTGCTCCCTTCGCGTTCTCGCCGTTTTATGCCGAGTTCAACCGTTTCATTACTCCAAACTTGATTTGCAAAATGATGTGCCTGAACTTGATTAATTTTGATCGAGGTTCCATTCGGTAAAATTGCTTTGACGATCGCTGGAACCTCCGGCACGATTCGCGCTTCACCCTGAGTTCCAATCGGCAGTTGATAACTATCGATCGAGAAAGGAGCCAGCGTTTTTCCTTCAACCTGTAGAACTGTTCGCCCTGCGATCAAACTTTCTGAATTGGTTTCGACAGCAACCGCGATCTTGCATAGTTCCTTTGAAAATGCTCGTCCTTGATGTAGGTTGGTTGGGTGTTGTAGTCCAACAACGGTCATCGTTTGAAGGTGCAATGACTGGATCTGCTGGCATAGCTCTGGATGAAAAGCTTGAATCACTAAATGTTGTCCACCCTGATGCCAAAGTGCGGCTGCCATTGAAGTGCGTTCAGCAGGAACTAATAATTCAGCTTGTCGAGCAATTTTCTGCACTGCTTCGGTAATTTCTGCCTTGGCTTGCGCGATCGTCATGTGAGGTTCAAAAACAAATCGCTCAATCCGATCAAGTGAAATGGCTAATGTTTTTTCGATGCTTGCCTGTTGTAACCAAGCTTGATTTGCTTGCACTGATTCTGTACTAATCAAGCCAACGGATTTTGATGAGTCGAGGAAGATAGCATAAGGGAACTGTGTTTTCGTCTGCCAGTCTGGATTGAGTCCGACTCGAACTTCTAAAAACGTATTTTGACGAGCCGCTTGCCAAATCGGAGAAATTCCTTGAGAATCACAGGCTGTAAGATTTATGACTCTAAGCTGACGACCGCCGATCGATTGAATCAAAAGGCTGGGACCCACTTCGGTTTTTGCTCGTTCTTGTGCGATCGCACCTCGTTGAATGACAGCATTGTAGTCATCGATCCATGATCGCGCTGTTTTCGCCTGAATTTCACTAAATCCGCCTTGTTCGCGATTTGGAAATAGAGGCAAGAAGCTGTCACGGCTTCGAGGTGTCAACACCACTTCCTGGTAATGCTGATTCACCTGCTTTGCGATTTGCGCCACCGGATCGACGGTGCTAGTAGAAAGGACACGGACTGCCTCGACTGCTTCTTTCGGCTTTAGTGGCTGGTATAGATCCGTATCCTTGCGATGGTTTAGCAACAAGTTCTGTTTGTACTTCCCCAGCGCGGCTGCAAACCCCTGAAGATGCCAAGCTACCTCTCTTGCACTTTTCGGTGAATCTACAGCCCGCTGCAAATTCATTGCAATGATTCCTTTCACGTCCCACAACAGGGCTTGGACTTCTTGAAGAACCAATCCAGCCGTTTCTATTCGGTCTGGTTCTCGAAGCTGAAAGAGTTGACGACTCTCATCTACAATTTGTCGGATGCGATCGCGAAACTGTAAATCTCCGCTCGATAGAACTGCGGTATAGTCTTCAGGCTGAGGAATTTCTGTGCGCTCTAAAACTTTAGCATAGTGTGAACAAATTTGCTGGAGGTAAGCAGGACGCTGCTCTGGAGCGAGATAAGCAATGTCCCAATACAGCGAATCAATTTTCATACTCAAGTTTGCAACAATGCCTGTTGGATTGTTCGCTGCATGAACGGCGCATTCTTCGATCGTACCTTGCCGCTCGATCTTCGGTTCTTTATTCACTGAAATCGGACGGACTTCTGGTCGATTTTTATCCAATACTTCTGCCACAAAAATAGGTGATTCAGTTGGAGTAAAAATCTTTGGGTCTTGAACAGCAGTAAGAAATAATGCCTGTGCTGCTTCATAAGCACTTCGAGGATCAGAAAATTCTCTCAATTGTTCTTGTAGACTATAAACGGTCGCTCCAGGCGAAACTGCTACATAACCTAAAACGATCGCATTTCGATCGCCATCAAAATCTGTGATCAAAACATTCGCCGCTGACCAAGAATTAAGATAGATCACACCTTGCTGTCGAAATGCTTCTGAGTCGGTTTCTCTAAGTTGCTCTGTGTTATTGATGAATGTGCCGATTCCAGCAATATTTCCTAGTGGAGAGCGGTACAGCGAAACCAACGCACCATGCGGTAGTTCTCGAAAGCAACATTCCCAAGGGTTGAGATCTGCGTGAGGTTGAGCGATCGCAGAAGGAGAATAAACGCCTACCGTTACCGCATCCATCCACTCATGATGCAGAACTTTTGCGATCGCATCTAAAACTTTGGGATGTCCTTGCATTTGCTGAAATTGGTCAGCTTTGAGAATTTCGTAGACCGGATCAATGTAAGTTTCTTCTACAATGTCCTCTGAGTCTTCTATCTCATCTAAAATATTGCGCTTTCGTTCTGCAACGCTCAGATAATAATCGATTGCTGCTTGTGAGGTTGCTTGAACTTGAGCAGTCGCAATCGCTTTTTCTACCAACTCCGGTAACACTTCCTGCTGTGTGGCTTCAGGGGTTACGAGAGCAGGCTGTAACCCTCGTTTCTGCTGACTGGTTGCAGCATAAGTTTTATTTGCAAAAAAGAAGTTAGAAACAGTGTGTACGCCTAGAAGCAGCAGTTTCTCTCCGTTCAGTTGTTGAGTTGCTTTGAACGATGAAAAAGACAAAATCGCATCGACCTGTAAGCGATCGCACCAATCACTGACCCGACAGGTTCCTTTAATCACGCCTAGAATTTCTAGTGATCCTGCCCGAAACTGAAATGGAGAACGGTCTGGGTCTTTGCTCTGTTTTTGATGAGATGAATAAGCAACAGCATGAGCCAGATTAGAAGACACTAAACTATAGCAGTCCCCTAATTTTCGGTGAATGTTCTGCAAATCTATTTCACTAAAATTGGTTCCTAATGCTTGGCAGATTTTGGGAAGTTGAGCAATGATTGCCTCGCTCGTTGCAGCGTCATCTAGCACCAGAATTCTGCCTTGCGATCGCACGGTAGACGCATTGGCATGAGAAAGAAACAGGCTACCGTATGCGATCGCATCGCTCGATCGAGCCACTTGACGTTGAACTAAAGCGGCGGTCTGGGCATCGGTAAAATATGCCCACTTGCCATTTGCAAGAATCAGTTGCAGTTCTAACTCTCGAAAAGCACGGAGGTCATCTGCGGTTACGCCTTCATAGATTTGCGCGGTGACGTAACGAGTTTCCCAATTCCCTACTCGTTGCTGCTCCACCTCAATCAAATGCTCTAACAGCGTATGATTGACTTCCTTCGCTACGATTTCAAGCGGGCGGAGCAATTTAGCATCATATTGAACAAAGCTCAGAACCATTGCAACCTCATCAGAGGAAACAGAGCAATATGCAAAGTCGATTGCGGCTTTCTCTCAGCATTGATCAGCTAAACGATGATCTCTCAATTAGTCAAAAGTCGTCAGCGACAATTAGCTTCATCTCTCCACGCGCAATCCGTTCATTCATCTCGATGGCGTAGGCTTCAAAGATTGCTCGTGACTCATCCGAGATGAGCGGTTCATCAATCGGAAGATCATCGATTTGAAGTTCTCCACTTGCCAGTAAGTCATCAATGCTGTCACTAAATGACAATTGATCGACAACTTCATCACGGCTAAAAGATGACAGACCTGAAAAGTCTTGTTTGGGATTGTTTGAGGAGCTATGAGACATCGTAAAACGCCAGGTTGAAGAAAAAGACGAAGCTCAATAATCTCAATTATCGTACTGCATTTTTGTCGTTTATGTTAGAGAAGCAACTGAGATGCGATAGTACTGCCCGCAAATTTAATATTTCTAAATCTGCTTGTAAAAAGGAAACTAGCTCAGGCTGAGGTTTACTAATCATCGATGTGCTTGGGGAGAACGCGGTAGCCCGCAAAAAATGCTGAGTTCTTTGGAAAAATGCTTGGAATCTATTTGCCACTTCCCCAATCTGAGATGAACTGTTCGCGAGTCGAGTTTGTAGAACGTCTCGTTTTTCGCTATGACCCCGACTTGAGGCTGTTTCAGGCTCAGATTGCACCATTGTCGCTGTTTGAAGTCAAGCGCATCGGTCTACGATTTGAAATAGTAGATGCGTGGCTCAGAATTAGAGAAAGCGAAATGGAAGTCTACACAGACAATTGTGAGGCTCCTGTTCAATTTGTGATTCAAGAAGCGCCAGATCAGCACGAACAGCTTCAATGGACGATTTTCCCATCGTAATCGATTAGCAGGTTTGCTCTTGTAAGTAGACCTGCTTTTTTCCAAAGCTTGAAAATTTTAATCAATTTTGAGGACACCTGATGCTTGAGTAGTCAACTCATCTTGAGATTTTCCAGAGTTTGAAAATTTGTAGCACTAATTGTAGGAGAACGGAGGAAGCATAATGTCGTTTGCTCAATTTATTTTTCTTACTATGGGGGTTGCATTCATTGCTTTGCTTGCATTTGTGTTGCTAACCGTTTACGAGCAGTTTGGCATTTGCTCATCGACTGTTGATAAGACGATTGCGTTGCTCAGTTCAGCGATCGGTGCAATAGTTGGTGCAGAGATTCTCGCTGGTTACTCAAGCCCCCCGCTCTTACTGATTGCGTTTCTTGTTGGAGGGGCGATTCAAATCTGGTACAGTTGCGATCGTTCCGGATGAAGGCATAATCGACTTCACCTGACTTACCTGTATTTCATCGGATTTGCAGCAACTACAAATCTATCTTCTCATTTTAGGTGAATTGAAAAGATGAAGCAAACTACATTAACTCAAACCTTGAACTGTGCCTAGCGGCAAACCTGCGAAAGAAATCAGAATCTCAAACTCAAACCAAAATTGCCTAGCGGCAGAACTACGAGTTCAAATTCTGACTCAATCGATCTATTTAGGAGATTTAACTATGGCTGGCAAGAAAAATACCAGTAATGCAGCAACGCTCGAAAGAGATGACGCGCAACCTGCTCAAGAAACTGTGTCTACTGTCGATACGACTGCAACTCCAGTTTCAGATGCTCAACCTGCCTCGGTTCTGGCTGTTGATCGCACTGCTGAATCTCAGTTCATGGAAGCATTCTTCGGCATCATTCGCGATGAGTTCCAAAAGACCTTTAGCAGACCTTTATACAGCAGTGACATTCACTATCATGCCACTCGCTACAATCTTGGTCTGAGTTTGCGGGCTTCTGCCTATCGCGTTGCGGCTCATCAACTTGAAGGTCGGATTCCACCAGGAACTTCAGAATTCAAGCAACAGCGCGATCAGATCGCAGTGCAGTTGATGCAAGCTTCTGGCTACGATCCCAACGTCAAAGCGATTAACATCACACCTGCTCAAATCAAAGCTTGGTCAGGGAACTTCCGCGCTCAAAACGGCGCAGCGTTGGATGTGCTATCAGCGAAGACTGCTCAAGTACCTGCTCCTTCTGAAGGCTGGTAGCGCTCAATAAAGGTCGCCTCATTTTGGGGCGATCGTTTTTACTTTGAGAAACTGAGATGAATTATATGTCAGAACAGCAACCATCTGTTGAGCAAGACGATGATGATTACGATCGACAATACGAAATCTATCTTGAAGAACGACTCGGACGTTATGGATACTGATGCTGAAGAAAGACAAAATTCGTCTGAGGCAAACTGACCTTGTGGAGCATTACCCACAACTCTTTCAACTCAATTGCAAGCATTTTTAATTCCAACAATCTTGCAAATCAATGACATTGGATGGAGGTAATCTACTTTGCCTCCATTTTTTGTAGCTTATTGACTGAATTTGGAGAAATTGAATGTCCAATTTCCTGATTCCCTACCCTCATGACGGCTCTGACAGTGTGACGATTGATTGTTCTACGATCGATAATCTCATCCACACGACGGTTTGTAGTTATCATCCAAGACCTGAGCAAGCTTGTGCGTGGTATGCCTTGCTCGGAACGCTGCTACTTAGGCAATTATCCCCAAAATCTGGTTACAGCTTTTACGCAGGCACATTTGAAATCTGTACTAGCCCTGATCCAACTGAAGAGGGCGTTTGGTTTGCTCTGTGTTTTGATGCTCATCGTCCTCTGATTCCGGATCTGGAGTTTCATTGTTGGATTGCTCATCCTGACCCAACTCACCACACTTATTCCGAGATTATTGACTTTAGCGCTCGACACCTCGAAACTCGTGCGCGGGAATTTAGCATTCCTTGGAATCGCGAGTCAATTCCTAATTTCATCTGGACAGATGTAGCAGGACTGGAACAGTTAAAAGTGCGTCAACTTCGCCCGATTGCTAATTTAACCGATCGTATTAGTCGAATGCTGTTGCAGGATGAATTATTTCAATCTGCCTATCAATACTTGAAATTTAGGCTCAGAGCTTATGTTGCAGGTGCTAGCAATGCACGGTCTCCGTTAGCACGAGAGCGATGAAATCTTATCTTGGAGAAAGCGAGATGATGGTTGAGATCTTATCGATTTGTGAACGTGATCTGATCAATCGGATTTGGCATGAGTTTGAACAGTATAACTCTGGAATTAGCTATGTTTCTTGTGGTGTGATGATGAACAACCACGATTATACGATCGCTACTTTTCCAGATGGGTCGATGCAATCGATTGTTGAGGATGTGGAAGATGCAGGTGGACTTGAAGAAGTTTTAGAAGCACCAGGGCAGCGATATCGTCCAGTGCTTGCTACAGGTGGAACGCTTTTGTTCGATATTGAATGGGATGCTGCTGAACCCAACTGCTATTGCAACCGGATGAAACTGACTGAGCTTTGGAATGGACTCTTGCAGCTAAGAGGGCACTCACCTGTTCAGATCCAATGGATTGAAGAACTTGATTTTTAGCGATCGGTCTTTTGTGTAACTCTGTGACGAGATTGGGTCAGTTTCGTCGCAGGGTCAAGCCTTGCTTTTCGCACCGCAGCGTTAATTTAGTTTTTCTCACAATCGCATCACAGCTTGAAGTCATTACAATGGACACGACACTCTAGACCGTGCACGGAGAGAAGTTTCCATGCTGCGAATTTTTAGGTTAAGTGGGCTATATTTTACGATCGTATTTGGAGCAGGCTTTATTCTGGGTCCGATTCGGGTACTAATGCTAGAACCCCGCCTTGGAACTCGAATTGCAGAGTTGCCAGAGATGCCTGTGATGCTGCTTGTCATTTTGGTAGCAGCAGGTTGGATCAGCCAACGATTCACTCAAGATCTGTCTGCATCAGAGCGATTCAGTATTGGAGCCTTAGCAGTCATCGGTGTGCTGATTGCCGATACTTCTGTCGGCGTGTTCTTGCGGGGAATGACCGTAGCAGAGGTCTTCTTGCGCCGAGATGCGGTATCGAGTATTGCTTACTATGGGCTTTTGGCGCTTTGTGCGATTCTGCCTTGGTTACAAGGGAGACGGACAAACGCGATCGTAGAAAATCGCTCCACCAAAGCATAAATTGTAAGCAAATTGGAGCCACATTTGAGACGATTTCTCCGCTATTTTTTCTTGCGATTTTTGCGTCGGGACTCGGATTGCTGCTTCAGCTTAGTTTTGCGATTTGATTTTGAGGATTCAAGCGCAGGCTTGCCAAATCCAGTCGGAACGAATGATTGCCGCTCTAATGCTTTGAGATACTGAAGAAACTGCGGATCAATGGGTTTACGGGGTACTTCAGCACGAGACTTTAAGCCGAGTATGACTTGAATTTCGTCCCAATCGCCAAATAGCTTCTCATCCACAGATCCAGCAGCAAAGGCTTGCTCCATCAGTGGAACTGCTTCCATCACTCCCAGTTTAGCTAACGTCCCAATGAGAGAGGCATTCACAATCGGATCATTGTCCGCGAATTGAGTTAAGTTCTCTGAGAGAATCTCGACGCATTGCTGACGAATAGAACCCGTCGAATCACGGCTTCGCTTTGCTAGTCTCTCTAATGCTTCTATGGGCAACGCCCGCATCCATTCAGCCTGAGTCTGATCACTGACCCAAGCCGCTAAGGTTGGCAGAATCGCGTCTCCGATTTGGGCAAACACTCTGGGGAATTCCATTGCCATCCATTCCCACCAGCCCTCATGGTCGTAGTACTTGATCGCGTGTTGTAGCAACGGATTAACAGCTGCATCTGCTCGTAATTGTCCCAAGGCTCGCCATGCATGAACGGGTGCCCAGCCTTCTGGGGCTTCGGAATCCAATTCGTAGAGATCGTGGTCTGTTGCCATTTGGATCAAGCTAGAAATGTCAGTATTACGAATCCCCAAGCTTTGATAGTCGAGCCAAGATCGGACCTCATGCGATGAGCATTCGCCTTGTGACAACAGGTGGGCTACGGGTTCAGAATAATCAGAGACAGCCATAATGAATGAGAAATTGTGATGTTCTGTAGACTATCATCAATCCGCGATCGAGTTTGTCTCGGTTCGCGATCGCATTCTCAAGGTTTAGACAGGAGCTTGTAAACAGGTTTCATACGAATAGACTGTAACGATTGCGATCTCATCCTGAACATGAGTTAGGGTTGGAATGGGTCGATGGCGCATTTAACCCGACGCGATCCCTGAATGCAGTGAATCTTAGGCGAGAGAACGATGACGCACCCTCATCTTGATACGATTCTTCAACAATTGCGGCGATCGCTGACCAAGCTCTACGGCGATCGCTTGCAAGCGCTAATTCTCTTCGGTTCTCAAGCTCGACAAGACGCGCAACCCGATTCTGATATTGATGTTCTAGTTGTGTTACAGTCCCCCGTTGATGCTTGGGCAGAAAATCAGCGAACAGCAGAAGTGATCGCAACTCTCTGTCTCAAACATTCCGCTGTCATCACGCCTGTTTTTATCTCCGATCAGCAATTCCGCGCTTCAGACACAGCACTCCTGCGGAACATTCAGCACGAGGGAGTACAAATGTGATCCCAGAACAAGAGCAATTGCTTGCCAAAGCTCGCGAAAGCCTCCTTGCTGCTCGGATTCTGTCAGAAGCAGCAATCTACGCTGTTGCAGTTTCTCGTGCTTACTACGCTATGTTCTACGTTGCTGAAGCCTTTCTTGTCGGTGAAAATTTAAATTTCTCGAAACATTCAGCCGTGATCAGCAAGTTTGGTGAGATTTTTGCGAGTACAGGACGGATTCCACCTGAGTTTCATCGCTATCTCATTCAGGCTCAACAATCTCGGACTCGCGCTGATTACGATGCGAGTGTACAAGTGACGATCGCTGAGGCTAGTACACAAATCGATCGCGCTGAAGCTTTTATTAATCTGGCTGAAAGCAATCTATGAATTCTCTTCCTCAAGGAGTTGTTGCCGCATTGAAGGAGTCAAAATTTGAAGTCCCCTGACAATTTCTTCAGGCGTAGCAGTTCCAGCTTGAACTCGATCGACAATAGTTGAAATGAACCCTCAAAACTAGACCAGGTATCCGAATTTTTAGCAGCATTTACTTGTTCATCAGTATACTGCTTCCTTCATTTGTTTTCAGGTTTGTCTTACTGTTTCTCTTCCTGCTCACGCTTGAACTCAATGAGCGTTCTTAGCAGTACTTGCC
>NZ_JBNXVP010000066.1:0-28588 GCF_050565645.1 Leptolyngbya sp. AN10 | reverse complement strand
ATAGTAAAATCAGATGCAAGGTTTTTGCACGGTTTATAGTGCTTTATCTTGCATTTTATCAGCAATTTATCCCGCTGAAATTCAGTCCTAGAAAGCTTCTTAGACTTCCTCAGCAAGCCCTAAGTAGCCATTGCTTTTCTATTCCCCTTGCATCCTTAGTAATAAGTACTGTTCCATTACTTTCAAGCCGAGCAATGGTTAAACCAATTGTATTTACTTGCGAAGGCGACGCATTAGATTGAGCTGATTGCTGTGAGCCGAATTGTACAAATTCTGGGAAAGATGGTAGTCTCTCACGAATTGCTCGTAAACTGTCCTGACTCAAGTTCCACAAAGGCAGAATGTTAAAGGACGTAAGGTACAGAATTAGAGCGAGAGCAAAAAAACAAGGTAGTAATATTAGAACGATACCTAGCTTCCAACGATAGATTCTGTTCCTTCTTCGCGCTCGTGGCGATCGAACCAGTGATGTTTCAATGCTTGATCGAGGAGGAGAAGTTGACCTCGAATAATAGCTTGATTGACTTGTAGACTGGCTTATATCTAAACGAGCTAGATTGATCTCTAGGTCTGGAGCAGGTAACGCCTCTCTGCTAGAAAGCTTACTGCGAGAAGTACGATCGTTTTGTGCAGACATTGCACTGTATTGCCACAAAATCAATGTTTGATTGTCGGTTTCCCCAAGTGTTCTAGCCGTCTGAATGAGTTGGTTTGCTTTCTCTTCTAAGCTAGAGCTTGAATCGCCAAGAACTTCTTCAATCTGCTCTAACTTCATTAGTCCGCTCACACCATCTGAACAAAGCAGCACTAAATCATCTGGCTCTAAAGTCCGCTCATACACAAAGTCTAAAGGCGGTAAAGCCTCTGCACCCAAAAAGAACTCTAGCTGCCCTCGTCTTTCGTGATAGCGTACCATTTCTTCCGAAATTAACTTTGCCTGTGCCAAGATACCTGGAACAGAGTGATCCTGCGTAACCCGAACTACCTTGCGTTGACGAGCTTGATAATGAAATAGAGGACTATCGCCAAGATTCGCCGCAATCAGTTGATCTCCTAAAATTGCAGCGATCACGATCGTTGATCCTGCTCGCTTCCAATCATTGATTTCAACCATTCGCAATACAAGCTGATTCGTGCTTTCAATCGCTCTACGCAGCAAGTTCTTTAAATCTTCCGGTGTCAGTTGTACACCTTTATAAACCTGCTCGATCGATTCATTAAGGAACTCTTTGACCTTCAGAACAGCTTGCTGGCTAACATCCTCACCATGCTCATGCCCACCCATTCCGTCAGCCACAATTACAACTCTGATCGGCAAAGCATCTTCTGCATAAGGTAACAGAAAAGTACTTTGCTGATCTTCATTGTTCCTGCGCTTATTGACTGTGGTGTGGCAAAAGGGATTTTTATTGAGGTTTCCATGTGGCATGAGGTTTCCTCTTCTAGTGGATTCAGATTTGACTAAGCAGTAGCTATCGCGTGACCAGACCTATGCAAGTGAGTATGAAAGCTCGACATTATCAGGCGTGATTTCGCGATCGCAGATTGCTCCTCCACAGCCTACAAAAGCGCAAACTCATTTTGTAACGTGATATTCAGAACTTGATCATTCAAAATTTTCAAGATCTTCATTGCCACGCGAGTAATCGCCCTGCTAGTCTCTGGTCAGGCAGCCTTTGCTCTATAGCTATCAAAACTTGCTTTCTAGCAGTTCTCCAAGTGCCAGCGCAGGTTCAGTTGAGTTACAACTTGGCTCATCAAGTAGCTCAGTTGCTCGCGCAGTAAGTGGGACTTGACAAAATCCCAAAACTGAGCACTCGCCAAATTGGATCATCGGTTAGTGAACTTTGAAACCAAAGCTTCAACATTTTGAATACCGAAAGCACTGATACTTCCATGCTGGTGCAGAGAAGCCAGGATTTTTTCCAATCCTTCACGAACGGTGCCGCTATCCTGTAGCTGGCTCATCAATTCATTGAGAATAGGAGCGACAATCCGCCGAGTCTGTTCAAGCTCAATTTGTTTATCCTGTAAATCGGGAGTCACAAAAGCAAGACCCAGGAACAATTCTGTGTGTTGAACTTTCCCATTTTCAATTGCCCTAAATATCTCCTCTGCGCTCTCTTGGATTAACTGTTTTGTTGAAAATTTCTGCCAAACTAAACTTAAACTGTACAAGTATTCTTTATGATCAAGAAGTTCGTCGCACTCTACGAGTGATTGTTCAATTAAAGAATATAGAATTTCGATAAGCCCATCTGAGCGAATAGAAAAACTAGCAATGGCTTCTTCTAACTGAGTAAACGAGCATGATTCTCGTCGAATTGCTAGGCAATACATGACTTTTCTTTCATCTTTCGAGAGTCTGCTCCATACTCTTTCCAATCGCTGATAGAAATTTGCATCTAAAATAAACGAATATTGACCACTGACGAATTTAGTGACACTACCGCCAAATACAACTCTAGCTCTAGCAGCAATTACTTTTAGAACAGATGGATTGCCATAACGAGTCAAAAAAGCACTCAACTCCCCTTCTTCACCCTGTAATTCCTCCGCTTCTAATATCTTCTTATCATCATCAAATTCGCAAAAATCAGAGCGAAACTTGCCAAGTTCTTCTAATCGCATTAGTCGAGTTGAACTAACACTACTGGAGACTCCGATTGGTTTTTCATCACCAATTAAAATTAGGCAGTTAGTATGTTCTTGCTGACCAAGTTTTTGTAATAGCTTCGCACCGTCATATTTTTCACCAGAATATTCAGCGGAATGCCTCTCCATTCCCAATATTTCAGTCCATCTATCTAACACAATTAAGCTTTTCTGCTTCTTTAGTAATTCAAATAAAACCGAAATCGGCTCAGATGAAAAATGAGTCTCAGTTGGAAACAGATCGGGCAAAAAAGAGTTAGGCGTTAACCAAATAATCTCCGCAAACTCGGAGGATTCAGTTCTAATCTTCTCAACCCATTGCCGGATCAAAGAAGTTTTACCAATTCCAGGTTCACCGTAAATCGCTATCAATCTGGCGTGTTCCTGAACGACGTAGCTATCTAGTTTCTTCAAATACCACGTTCTGCCATAGAATGCACACAGATCCGGCGAGTCGCCAATCATGGGTAGTTTTGTTTCATCCAAACCTGCGATCGCTTCCCAAGCGAGACCAAGAACGTGACAAAACGCCTTAAAAGCATCAGCCTTGATTCGCTCCTCTGCTCTTTGAAACCTTTTCCAAGTTCCTGCTGAGGCTAGATCAGCATACAGACGCTCATCTTTGTTCCACTGCTCTTCCCACCACTGCTTTCTCTGAGGCTGCAACCACAGCGTTGCTTCTCGAAGGGGAGTATCGTCTTCTTCCGCATTGTATTTCCAGCCCCTCGCTTTTCTGGCTACTTGTATTTTCTCTTTTCCGCGTGGTGAGGCTTTGAGCGTAGGTATGTTGCGTAGTGACATAGCTGAACTGAAATGCAATTATGGCTGATTGTAATAGACAGACTCATGGATGACTAGAGTTTTCAGAATCGATTTCACCAGAAACAACTATCAGAAAATGATAGTGCATAGGTCGCAGACTCAGAGAGTTAGAAGACAGGACAGATGTTTCTCAAAGTTGTAAATCCTGAAAATCTTGAGTAGGAGTCTGAAGTTCTGGCTGAAGACTATGGCACAAAATGAAAGCCTCTTTCTATAGGCTTTATTTAGATGTCTGCCTATAGCCTTGAAGAGAGCAACCAAATTAAAGTGCTGAATGATTAAAACACTCTAACAACCTTACATGAGGATAAAATCCATGCGAGTTCAATTGAGTTGGGAAGATCCGATCGCAGGTGAACAGCAAGAAGTAGTTTGTACTGTTCCAATTGCGTTGGGTAGGCATCCAGAGAAGCAGCTAAGCGATCGTCAAAATCAAACTTTTTCTCAAATCAAACTTAGTAGCCAGCAAGTTTCACGCTTGCACACCATCATTACCTACAGCGGTGGTCAATTGCTGCTTGAAGATCATAGCGCCAATGGCACATTCGTAAACGGACATAAAGTACTCCAAGCAAGTTGTGCCATCTCGAATGGCGACACATTACAGATAGGTCCGTATCTGATTCATTTGATTGTTCTGTCACGTAGTCCATCAAACATTGAAGTTACTAACCAACCAACGATAATTGACACATCTACAATTGTGGAGCAGCGAAACTCATCAGAATCTAGCCTCTTCAATGAAGGGTCTTTTGTACTGAAGCCGAGTTATGCTGAACGCATCCAAGCATTATCACTGCCTAGATCATTCTCTGCACATCAAGTTCCTTTGGAGGAATTGAGAGCGAGGGTATATCTCAGCAACTATGAAGAAAGGGATTTTGTTGTAATCGGGGGCGGAATTGGAAGTTTCACCTTTGTGAATACTCTGCGGATTGCAGGTGTCAACTTAGATCGAATTTCGGTCATTGGTCGTGGAGAACCCCAGCCTTATGGTCGCTACCAATTAATTTGCCGGAATTCACAAATTCCAGATTATGAACGACTGCGATCAGGGTCAGATTCTTGCCCAGATAATATTTGGGGCTTCCCAGGCTATGCAATTCGAGAAGCATGGCGAGAATGTTTTACCAAAGGGCGGCTCGATCATTCTCTAAAGCTGCTGTGGATGGTCTTTAGCGAACCTGCCTTATCTGATACCTACACGCCTCGATCGGGTGACGTTTTTGCTGCAATGGAACGAGAGGCAAAACGAATTGGTTGGTATGAGATTTGGCGCAGTGGTCATGTCCGAGCGATTCGTAAAACCACAGACGACCGCTACGTTGTTGCCTACCTTGACCCAAACTCTAGAACTGAATCACCAACCTATAAATACCTTGTTGCTCGTTACGTCTACTTATCAACTGGCTATACCAATGTCAGATTTCTGGATGACTTACAAGAGTATCGCCATCGAACTGGAGACACAACGGCGATCGTCAATGCGTATGAGAACCATGAGCATATCTATGACAAGTTGATGAAACGAGGTGGCATTGTGATCCTCCGAGGTGAAGGAATCGTTGCTAGTCGAATTCTTCAACGGTTATACGAAGCCCGCAAGTATCATCCTCAAATTAGAGTCATTCATCTAGTTCGCTCTGAAAAAACCGAATCAAATCGGTTCCATCTCGCACGTCGATATCGAGAAAATGGTTGGGAGTTTCAACCATTTAACTGGCCCAAAGGAACTTGGGGGGGCGATATGCGATCGCGTTTGGAATCAGCAGGTCCGGCTGAACGAACACAACTATTGCGGGATTGGGGCGGTACAACGACAGCGAATCGACGTGATTGGCGGCGGATTGTGCGAGAAGGAATCCAACAACTTTGGTATGAACGAGTCGTCGGCATTGTCAAACAAGTCGATCGCGATGAAATCGGACGATTAGAAGTGTGTCTTCAGCGGCGGATTGCTGGCAGTGAAGAGATTCTCAAAGCAGATTTCATCATTGATGCGACCGGATTAACAGCAAAGCCGATCGAAGATCCTTTGCTCGGAGACTTGGTCAAATTCTATAACCTGCCGTTGAATCCACTGAACGGATTGCACGTCACCAATAGTTTTGAGTTAGAGAAGATGCGAAACGGCAAAGGACGAATGTTTGCGGCTGGCATCATGACTTTAGGAGGACCTTATGCGCCTGTTGATACCTTCCTAGGACTGCAATACGTTGCACAACAAGCCGTTGCAAAATTAGTGCAGACAAGGGCAAAAAGGGTTCACTCGATTTCGGGATTGCGATCGTTCAGCCAATGGCTCAAGTGGGCAATGAATCAACGCCCTTAATCGAACAGTTTTACTATCCAAGAATCAGGAGATTTTCTATGACACCAACATTACTCGGACGCTGGCAAACTCGTTTATTTTTATTATCAACGGTGGGGGTTATCGTAAGTACTCCCTTTGCTTTTGGGATCATCGGTTCAGGCATGACTTGGGGCTACTATTGGGTTTTACTGTATGTCTTCCTATTCGGCATTGCTTGGGACTATCTTTATAACTTCTTACAGCAATTGATGTGGGATCATGACTGGCCCGGTTTATTTCAGTTGGCAAGCGCGATCGCAGAGGGATTGCTTTTAGCTGGAATGATCAAATTTGTGGGTCTACCTCATATCCCCCAGGAATTTCCGCTTCAATGGTTCGCGTTGCACTATGTGTTAGTTTGGCTTGCGACCTATTTGTTGTCCTGGGTTATCATGCGTTTACTATTTCCACACTGGCGGTTCCGAGGCGGAGAATGGATTGGGAAATGGTGAGAATCATCATTGAAGTTAAGATTTTTCAACTGATCAATTTGATCCCTTGACTTGAATGGTTAGAACTTTGAGAAAATCCGGGTTAGGCTCATCCTAAAGATTCACGTGCTGAAGACCGATGACTCCTGAACAAATTACAGAAATCTTAGAAACAGCCAACCAATCTGTCATCGCAAAAAAGGCAAAAGCGTTGACAGAGATTGAATATCGCATTCTTGAACAAGTCCTACAGGGCAAGAGCTTGTCTCAAATTAAAATTCCTGGCTATGCAGATACAACAGTTCAACGAGTATTCTGTCCTAAACTGTGGGAATTGCTGTCAGAAGTTGTGGGAGAGAAGATTCGACTAAATACTGTTCACCTAACACTAGAAAACCTATTCAGGCAATCCAAACAAAAGCAATCGGCTCATGCTCGATTTGAAATTCTAGAATCTGAGCAAACGATAAGCAACTCTCTTGACCTAACTAAATCTATCCGTCATAACCTTCCTGCACCAAGCTGTACTGAATTCATTGGTCGAGAGGGGGAGATTAATCGATTGCTGGGGCTACTTTCCCCAACGAGTGGTGCCCATTTGATCAGTGTAGACGGAATCGGAGGTGTGGGAAAAACTTCTCTTGTAGTTGAGTGTGCCTATCGTTGTCTTCGAGCAGGCGCTAGTCGTGATTTCTCAATTCCAACATTTGATATCATTATATTCGTCTCAGCAAAACAGTTTTACCTTACTCCTTGGGGATTTCTAAAGAGTCTATCGCCTCGACGAACCCTACAAGACGTTTTTCGCCAAATTTCTCGTATTTTAGGAGATGACATTGATATCACTTGCGCCGAATTTAATGAACAAATTGATCTAATCAAAGATGCGCTAGCGCGGCAACGAACACTCATCATTGTGGATAACTTAGAAACAGTGACAGAGCAAGAAGAAGTCATTGCCTTTCTCTACGAGCTTCCCTCAACTGTCAAAGCAATTATCACAACTAGAGAACAAATTATTTTTTCCCCAGTCCGTCTATCCTGCATGACTAGAGAAGATAGTCTCAGATTGATTCGGCATGAAGCAAAAGAAAAGCAGTTCCCGATTGTAGGTGAAGACTGTAATCAACTCTATCAGGCAACCGGAGGAGTTCCAGTTGCGATTACTTATGCAATCGGACAACTTGCGAATGGATGTCCACTGCCAGAGGTGATTGAACGTCTCTCACACCCAACAGGCGATGTTGCCCGATTTTGCTTTGAAAGTTCTATCTCCCTTCTCCGAGGAGAAGCCGCTCATCAATTATTCATGACACTTACTCTGTTCCCGATCAGTGCCCACCAAGAAGCACTAACCGCGATCGCTGTCCCAAATGCTGATCCTGAGAAAAACCGCAGTAATTTGGCTCAATTGCGCGGTCTTTCTTTGGTCAAACAGGAAAACAATCGTTACAGCATATTACCGCTAACCCGTGAGTATGCACTGGGCGAAATTAGGGCAAATAGTAATTTTGAGCAGCAAGTCAAAGAACGCTGGGTAAACTGGTACTTGACTTTCTCGAATCGCTATGCTAAACAGACGGCACATGAATGGCAAGGGCAATTTGATGGCTTGGAAGAGGAGTGGAGCAATTTTCAAGCCGTCATGGATTGGTGCATGACCGAGGAACGGTATCTCGAAGTTTTGACATTTTGGCAAAACCTAGAAGCTTACACTCGTCTGAAATCCCGGCAGAGCGGGCGGCATATATATTTTGACGATCGACTAACTTGGACAGCATGGCTACTCAACATGGCAAGGCATAAAGCGGATTGGGAAACTGCTGTCAAAGTGATGTTGGAACGGGCTTGGACTTTTATTTTGATTGGTAAGCCACAGCAATTTGAAGAAGCGAGTTGTCTGCTTCATGAGGCATTGAAACTAGTAAGGTATCAAAACCCCTTAATGAAGGTAGATTTACTCAAGCACCTTGCTGTACTGCACATTCAGAAACAGGAATTTGATATGGCAAAGAATTGGCTACAGCAATCCATCCGTCTACTAGAGCAATTGCCGCTTGAGCAAGAAGAAAGCCGCCAACTGGCTCAGCTTCAATATTATCAAGGCGAGATTTACTTTAAGACTGGTAACTACCACCAAGCTAAAATTGCTTTTCAGGCA
Source organism: Leptolyngbya sp. AN10 (assembly GCF_050565645.1). Lineage (NCBI taxonomy): Bacteria > Bacillati > Cyanobacteriota > Cyanophyceae > Leptolyngbyales > Leptolyngbyaceae > Leptolyngbya > Leptolyngbya sp. AN10. Next base: position 20,166 of record NZ_JBNXVP010000066.1, on the reverse strand, counting down.
TCATTGGCAAACGCGCAAGCAACTCAGTGGTTGCGGCTAACGTTTCTAATTCAAAATTGGCTGGCTGATATCGCAATTGTTACTAAGCAAAATTTAAACGAAGCTGAAACTCTACTGATGAATGGCTTGCAAGTTGCTGCGTCTCAACAAGATCAAACCAGAATAGCTTACTGCAAACGATCGATGGCTGAGCTAGAGCAGGCAAGAGGTCGTCTTCATGAGGCACACCACTGGGCATCAGAAGCTTTTAGAACGTTTGAAAAAATAGGAATGTATCCAGAAGCAGAAGAAACTCAACAGTTATTGCAGTGTTTAGAAAAGCCTAGCGAGAAGTAGGCACTTAATGCGTTCTCTTCCTGATTACTAGGAGGCAACCTCAAGCAGATTTCACATGATGCAGGTTGCCATTTGCCTAGTAACATTGTCTCCTGATGTGTATTGATTTGAAAGCCATTAAGTTGCGATTTATCTACTACATCAACGCCAAAGTGGTATTCAAATCGTTCGCAGGTCATTTGAAAAAGCAGTAGCCATTTTTGGTAATCTTTCTTGCCCCGTGTTCCAAGTCCAGGTTGGTGGTAAAAATAACGATTGAACAGGTAGTTCTGCTCAAGAACGTGAATAACCGCATCAATTTCCCGACTTGGTACAAATCGCACATTGGGATAATAACTGATCAACAACAGGAATTGAAAGCATTGGTAAATTGAAATAATTGCCTGCCTGAACATGAATGGTTGTTCAGCAGAATCCTTCTTCAGTACGGCAGTCAACCAGTTTGTCCTGATGAAGATTTGAATTAGTAGCTGCCAGCTGCCTGTGTGCCTGAATGCAAACATAGAAGTCTCTCCGCATTGGTGTCTTATTCCAGATAAGAACCTAGAGGAGGTGAGCCGCAAGTCCAGTGACTATGTGTGAAGTGCGCTAGAGGGGGAACCAAGTGCGCTTAAAACTGATCCTTGAAGTATGGACCCTATTCGTGAGTTATTTCCGAACAGCAGATTTATTTGCTTGCTTGCTTGCTAGTTCTCAATTTGTCTAGTTGCTATTGGAATAAATTAAAGCCTTGAAAATTCAAGACGGCAAACTTATTCCTTACCTGTAAGTTAATCGTGAAAAAATCGCGCCATTTTCATGATCGCAGGAAGAACAATTTCAGTCGTTTCTCCTTGCTTGAGACGATTTTCCAAGATGAGTAATTCAGCCACCGCCTGAGTCAATGCATGAGTTGAAATTGCCAAAACTTCCTGTCGTAGATAATACAATCGCTTAGGATTGTGAATGTTGCAGCAGTTAGCTAATTCTGCATCTTTAAGGCGCACTGGGCTTGTTACAGCACTTTTAACCCATAGCCAAGTTCGGAATTGAGTCATCAAGGTTGCGAGAATGAGCAACGGCGATTCTGCTCTACTAAACAATTGAGTTAGTAAGCTAACCACTTGATTCGTATTGCCAGTTCTGATAGCTCCAGCAAGCTGCAAACTATTCTGTGTTGTATTGGGAATGAGTTGTTGAGCATCAGTTAGGGTCAAGATCTTTCCATTCGCATAAACCGATAACTTTGCTAGTTCAGCATCGATTCGAGCGCGATCGTTGCCAATGGCGGTTGCTAGATAAGCGATCACGGGCTGAGAAAGGCGAAGGTTGTGCTGGTTGGCTTGAAGCGCGATCGCATCCTCAATCAAATCTGTTCGCCAAGGCGGAATCGTTTCAAATTCTTGCAGCTTACCCATTTTTAGTAACAGTTTCGCGACTTTCAACCGCTTATCAATGCTCCGTCCCGTAAACACCAGAATCGTCTGAGCAGGAAGAACAAGATTTCGCAGAAGTTCAAACTGGCGCTCTGTAAATTGCTGGAACTGACAATTCTCAACGAATACGAGTCTTCGGTCGTCAAAGATTGGAACAGTTCGAGCGGTTGCGATCGCATCGTTCAGCTGCTCAGCAGAATAGGTATGAGCATTGAATACCAGCCAATCAGGGTTCAGTCGCGCTTTCAGTTTCATAATCTGCTGCTGAATCTGATACTGATCTTGACCGATGAGTAAAAATAACGGCATTGTACTTGTCTCCACATGAAGAAACGTTCTCAACCCCTGTCAAAATCAGAAGTTGAGAACGGGTGATGGAAATTCTCGCCAAAGCTCAAACTGCGGTAGCCGTGACTCGAAATGTCACTGTTATTGCCTGCTTTGTCTTCGCGCTCCGCTGAATCATTTGAGCAATCTTAGACTGATTCGCTTCAAACTTACCGAGCGCATTTGCATCGACGGTCAGCACTGCATGATGACCATCAAAGCTCTGCAATTGCGCGTTCCTAAGCAGAGATTTAGCGTTATCCGATGCGTTCTCAATCACGGTCTGCCAGATCCTAGCCACTGCATTCTCTCCGTTGCCATTGTGTTGAGACTTCTGAGAGAGTGACGGGATTGGTGCTGATCCGGTTGGGATCAAGTTCAACAAACAGACTTCTAACCAGATTTGTGCATTCGGACTGAACCTGAGTTGCCCTTCGCTCGTCTGGAGTTGTGCTAGTGCTGCTTGAATTTGGGTATGGCTCCAACGGTTTGCGATAGCAGCAAGATGTTTTCGACTGATTGAACTGGTAAGCAATGTTGATTGCTGAACATCCGCCTGGACGATCAATATGTCCCGATAAACCTGAAGCAAACTGCTGAGAATCAGCTTGGGTGATTTGCCGCTATCGATCAAGTGACGAGCCGTTTGCAGCAATGCAAACGTATCGTGGTGTGAGAGCGCATTGATCATCTGTAATAAATCTGCTTCAGTTACGCCGCCTGCCATTTCAATGATTTGACTTGCGGTGACTTCATCGTCGAGTAATCGAGCTTGGGAGAGCAGTTGGAGCGCATCTCGTAATCCGCCTTCACATAACCTTGCGATCGCAACTAAGGCTTCATCTTGAACCCGGATCGCTTCTTGGTTAGCAATCGATCGCAGATGCTTGACGATCGTTTTCACCGACAGCGCCCGAAACTCAAATCGCTGACATCGACTTGTGATTGTCGGTAAAACCCTATGGGCTTCAGTCGTACACAAGATGAATACAACATGATTCGGCGGTTCCTCAATGCACTTGAGTAAAGCGTTTTGTGCCTGAGAAGTGAGCATCTGAGCTTCATCCAGCAAAATAATTCGATACCGTCCCAAAACAGGTGCGAAATTCACTCGTTGAGTCAATTCTCTGGCATCATCTACGCCGTTATGAGAAGCTGCATCAATTTCAGTGACATCGAGACTGTTGCTGACTTCGATCGAGCGGCAAGATTGACATTCTCCACAGGGGGTTAGAGTTGTTTGACCGTCACTCAAACAATTGAGAGATTTAGCGAAGATTCGGGCAGTGCTGGTTTTACCTGTACCTCTGGGTCCTGTGAACAAGTAAGCAGGGGCAATACGTTGGAGTGCGATCGCGTTCCGTAATGTGCGCTGTGTGTAGACTTGCCCAACCAAATCATCCAGCGTTTGGGGTCGATAAGCTAAATGCAATGCAGTATTCATAATTCCAGTAGTGAATAGGATTAAGACGGATCAGGTGCAATGTCATCAACTTCGTTCAAACTACACATCGGCATGAGAAAGTAAGTTGCATTCAGAGTCAGTTCAGGAATTTCGATATCTCCTGCCGATTGAACTTTGGCAGGGCTACTCGGTTTGCTGACTACCAGATTCAACGCAGCGCTACTCATCGCTTTGAGAATGTTCATCACGTACTGAAGGTTAAACCGAATCTCAAACCCTTCCAGTTCTGCTGGAACTTCGGCATCCATGACCTGTTTGCCTTTTCCATACTCTCGCTCGATCAAAAGCTCGATTTTCTTTGCCTCATGATTGAAAGCGAACTTTACGCCTTTCGCCTTCTTATCAGTCAGTGCGGAAAGCCGCTCTAATCGAGTCATTAGGGCATAACGGTTAATCGTGACCGTGGTATCGAACTCGTAGCGATCGAGCAGTGCCAGACAATCAGGGTACGATTCTTCAAGACACTGACAAACAATTTGCTTTGAAATCCCAGATGCTGCGACGGTGAACTGCACTCGCTTTGCAGCGTTTTCTTCTACGCGATCGACTGCGACTTGAAGCTGGGTTTCAGATTCAACTTTATCCACAGTTCTGGCTAACTCTTTGATCGCTCGACCGGGAACTACCAGGGAACTCATCAACTCCGATCGCTGTTTCCGTTTGCGTCTACCGATCCCGTCCGTTTCCAGATTCACAAAAGCAACCTGATGCCCATCGGTTGCCGTACAACAGAGCGTCCCTGCGTTCAATTGCCATTCAATGCCAGTCAGAATGCGTTTCGATTCATCGCTGCTAACGGCAAACAGAACACCTTTCAATCCAACTTGCACAACCTTTGCAGGGAGAGAAACAGGTTGATTCTGAACCTGCAAAATTTCTGGAAATTCTTCTGCGCTCATCCCACGAATTTCGGTTGTACCGCCTTGCCGATCTTGAAGGGTCGCCGTGAGCTTGTTGCCAGATTCCATCGATTCCAGCGTCAAATATCCAACCGGGCATTTGCTCACCACGGCACTCAGGACTTCTGCGGGAAGTGCGATCGCACCTGCGTGTTCTACCGTGGCTTCGATTCTGGCAGAGAGATTGATCGCCATATCTGAGGTTGTCAGCGTTAATTGCTGCGTCTCCTGATCAGCAACCACGAGAACGTTTGCCAGCACTGGATGCAGGGGCTTACTGGGCACGACAGCTTTGACAAAGACGAGTGCTTCACTCAGGCTAATTTGCCCAACGGTCAGCTTCATCCCGATTTGTGGTGGTTTTGCTCGACGAGTGGAGCGTTTCCGCTTCGATTTAGCCTGTGCCGCCGCGATTTCATCAATCGGTGAAATTTGTGTTGTCGTCATAGTGAAGAATTTGCAACGAAAGTCATGAATTTGCGGCGGTAGCCTCACGACTTTGTGACCAAGACTCGTCGTTTGGCGCGACTTGCTCCCACATAAAACAGTCGATTGAATTCCCGAATGCCAGCCTTGGTGCCATCTAATCGCTTTCGCAAATCGGCTCCGTCGAGTCCCACTTCCTCAAAGGTGCTACCTTGGGCATTGTGAACGGTGAGCGCGAAGCAAGGACGAATCTGAGCAAAAATTTCGAGATGACGATAGTATTTGCGCCATAGATATGGATTGCGCTTGGCGTTCTGGAGCGATCGTTCTACCTCATGCTCAAATCGAGCTTGCTCATCCTCGTGTAGGACATGAATTTGGCGTTGGCTGTCATATCCTTCAGGTAGTACCGTCAAACACCAAGCACGATATCCCTCATGCGATCGCTCCTCAACGTTAGCAACCGTGAATTCGATCGAGGTCGGCAGCGCGATCGTCTTTCCGTCAGGTGCGATCGCGCTTGCCAAGGTAATCATTCGCTCGTTCGGAACGAATCGAGGCGCATCGTTACCATACAAGTGTTCACGGATCACGGCGTTGTAATAATCGACACGCTTGTTGGTCCAGCACAAGATTCGGAATCGATTGGGATTGGACTCGAAATTCGTCGATCGCTGACAGGCATATTTCAGCAGAGTCATCGGACGAACCAGCAGCATTCCGCTTTCGTGCTTCTCAGTTGTCCGCTGTACAGGTTGAAAGGGTATTTGTTGCTGAATGGCAGAACGGCACTGCTTGAGAACCGTAAGCAACGGATTATCTGCACCTTGGCGAACAACTTGAGTCAAAGTCACACGGTTAGAAATGCTGAAACTGGGCGATCGTCCTTCATTAACCGGATTTAACTGAGCTGGGTCGCCCATTAGAATTATTTTTGTTTGTGTCCACGTCTGCTCGATCGATTGCCCAATCCAACGCCACAGGGCTTGATTGATCATCGAGCATTCATCAATCACGGCTAGATCAAAGCGTTCAAGATGAGAAGCACTAGTACGCTCTAGCTGTTTGCCGCCCCGATTGACTACACTCAGTCCCAAGAGTTGATGAATGGTCATGCACTCGACTCGCAAGGCTTGTTCGGCTGCCATCCGCTTGAGAACGCTCGTCGCTTTGTTGGTAGGTGCAGTCAGAACCACCTTTTGCTGATGATTAACAATCAGATCCTGGATGATTTGAACGATCGTGGTACTTTTTCCGGTTCCTGGATAGCCTGCGAGGAGAAACAGTTTTTGATCAGGGTTTGCTAAAAATGCTTGAATGGCTTGAACAGCTTGCTGTTGCTGCTCGGTTAGGGTGAGCGCTGTTGGAGAAGAATCGATAGCCAAAACCTTGCCTCAACTCATCCAACCCGATGAGGTGGTAGCGATTTTTGCTTAGGCTATTCGTCGTCTAAATCCAGCGGGTCTGAATCGATAAAGTCCAACACGTTCAAATCGACTTTATGCGGTTTGGGTTGATTTTTGACAATGATTTGGTACTTGCGAGCATCAGGCGTTGGAATCGATTTGGGGACAGGTGGCGCAGTTTTCGTTTGTTTGGGGACAGGTGGATTGGGCGTGTTCTGTTTGGCGAGTTGGAGGATGAGGTGGCGGACTGCGATCGCGGCATCTCCGCTCACAATCACTAGCCATTGCACATCCTTCCAGTTCTGAACCTGATCCAATTGAGTGACTTGAGTCAAAACAACTCTGCTATCTCTGACGATCGGTATATAGGCTGTCGCACCTTGAATGGGACGGTTAAACCAAAATTCCACAGCAGCAACCTGGTCTTCATTGGTTATTTTAGTTTGCCCAGGTGAAGTCTTTTGACGAGTTAAAACAACCTGACAGTCTTGGATTGGCAATATCTGACCATTCACCAGAATTGTCTGACCAGGTACAAGCCAACCAACGCGAGTCGAGATTTTAGACATAAAGGTGTCTCGTGTATTGAGATTCGATCATAAGAGTCGCCTACATTCTAATAAGACTATTTGTACTATTCTTAATCATCTAAAGAAGCCTTTCAGAATGGCTGGATGTCTGAGCCAAGAGGTTTTACTTCTGTCTGTGCAATTTTTTTCACTAAACAAATATTAAAACTCCAAAATTTTCAGAGCTTTTTTCTTGAATTGAAGTTACTATATTAAAAATCTCAAAAATTGAGGTAGTAAATGTGCAAAAGCTCAATACTCTCACACTAGAGCAGATTTCTGCGGGATTGATTAAAGCATCGCAACGGCAGGGCGCACTATATCCCTACCCACATGATTTGCAGCAGGGGTTTGACAAAGTGGTCTTAGCTTTTATGCAGGGAGGAAAACCAGAGCAGGCACCTGTCAGTGTGCCAGAATTTTATAAAAATTGGTGCGAACAGCCTCTAGGAGAGTGGGGCTTAGATTTGGCAGATGAATTAGAAGGCGACGAGACGCTGCTATTCTTGGGGCAACCTACAGAAATTACTCTGGAGCTAGCAGAGTCTTTTGGCGGAAGCGTCTTCTCGCAAGAGCAGTCTAAAATTGCCCATGCTTTATTGCAACGCTGCCAGGGAAATTTAAGAGGCGCAGAGTTTTATACAAAGTTCCGGCGGTTTATCGTCGAACATCCGGTGCTGTCGAATCAGGAGTTAGTTGAAGCTAAAGGCTGGTTTGGTTTGGGAGTGGGTTTAGCAGATTTGTTAGAGGAGTGTTATGAACCTGCACCGATTTGCTATCAGTTTCAGAGCAGTTTCTATGCTTGCCCCTATTGCCGAGCTTTAGCTGGAGTTGCCAATCAGGAAGTGATCGCGAATCCCAGTTGCAATCGTTGTCCATCGGGACGGCGATTGAAGCGAAAAATGAAGCTACCGGAGAATTGTCTAAAGCTCCGACGTGGAATTGAGCGCTTTTGGTTCTATCCAGGACGAGCAGAGATTCGGCTCTATGAAAGGCTAACAGAGCTAGGGCTACAGGTTGAGTTATATCCTGAGTGCGATCGCTATGACTTGCGAGTTCATTTTCCCGACGGTGAGATTTGGGCGTTGGATTTGAAAGACTACTCCAATCCTTACTTCTTAGCAAAGCAGTTGGGAGATGAACCCATTCCTGCTGATCCGCCGTGGCACATTGGATACATTGTAGTTCCATCAGAGCGTAAGAAAGACCGCCCAGCTTATTTGAAAGAACTAAAGTCTCGCTGGCGTTGGCAAGCAGTTCGTCCCATCTTCGATGATGCAGTGTTCGCCTTAGCGAAGAAGAAATTTGAGTCACAGTCTGATTCAGACAGGAGGAAGACGTGAAGGATACTCGATCGTGGCGATATACCGCCGCGCAATTCCTAGAAAAACAAGCTGATTTACCAAAAGATCAAATCGAAGCTTTGCTAGATGTGGAGCTTTGCTTATTTGCGATTGAAAAGCTCGGTCTACAGGATGAGCTTGATTCAGCGATCAATCTATGGATTCTAATTTCCAACCGTTTCTACCTATTTCCTGAGCTTAGAGCAGTTGTGGAAACTGTAGAGGCTAAACGCGCTTTGTTCAATTTGCGACAACTGCTGCATTATTTGACGAATCAAGAAATTGCAGAACAGTGGGTGAAAATCTATCGTCAAATTCCTTCTAAATATCGGGCTTATGAGATTGATGATGCGTATCGCTTCTCGCGAAAACTGATGCCTGCGATCTGGGGCAATCGGTTTGAATGCTTTGAGGACTTACTGAGTAACAAACTTAAGTATCGAAGTCGTGAAATCAAAATAGCAAGCCTGGGGAAAGAGTATTGCTTTAAGTCAGAGGAAACAACTTACAGCGTCAAACTGCCAGAAAAGTTTCCGATGTATCCAGGCAAAGTAGTTTCCCTACATCGTGAGAATACAAAGCCCATCACGATTACGCGAGTAGAAATGCAGGCGGCTGCAAAATTATTAGACGATCGCTGTAAAGGAAACTATGTTCAACGTCTTGAAAACATCATTCTAGAACAGTTTCAGGAGATGGGATTTAGTTCTGCTGATGCGATCGTGTTCGATGGTGTTAAGCATATGGTGGGATTGCTCAACGCAGGAAAATCTACGCTCATTGATATTCTGACCGTTGCACTGGCTCAAAAAGGACATCGAACAGGGGTTGTTTTCAACGAGGTTGTAACCTGTATCCGCATGGCAGAAATTCTTCAAAGAGTGGGACTCAGAGTTTCTGTTGTAATCGGTCAGCGTAATCGAAACCTCCATCTTGAGACTTGGCATAGTGTTGCTGGAGATTTAGAGGGATTTCGCCACTTATCAACCGCTTGTCCATTGAGTCCCTACATTCAACCCTCGATGCCATCGACACCACCTTGCTTTGATTTACGTGAGCGAAAAGAGGACGAGGCAGGAAATACCAAAGAGATTGGTGGTGTAAGGATGTGTCCGCTGATTGGTCAATGCCCTAGACATCGAGATGCAAATAATCTAGCTCATGCAGATGTCATTCTAACTACAGTCGCTGCTGCAATTTTCACTCGCCCCGCTCCTCATGTGAGTCCTCAATCGATTACCTACTATGAATTGATGTATCGTACCTGTGGCGTTGTCTTTTTCGATGAATGCGACAAGGTACAAGCTAATTTAGATTCGACATTTCTACCTGCGATCAAGCTGATTGAGCGAGGAAGCAATGGATTTTTAGATCAGGTGGTTAACTGGACGCGATCGCAAAAACTTCGGAATTCCAGGGCTGATCTGAGACAAGTTTCATTTGGTCAGTTCAATCATGCCCTACAGAATGCAGATGCTCTTGTTGATAACATCTGTACTCAATTACAAATCTCACCAAGCGAAAGTGAATGGTTGTCAGAGCAATTCTTTACCTGCTCTTCTTTGGCTCGAAACTTTATATTAGATATTGCTAAAGCAGAGGGAATTGATATTGAAGCGAATACCTTTATTCTTGATAAGAATCCGATTTATTTAGAAATTTCAGAGTTCCTGTTAGGAGATTGGAAAAGTTCTTGGTTAGCTGAATACGCAATGCGTCTGGCTAATGAAAACTATCAAGAACAGCAACTGACGATCGCTAAGCTAGAAGATGAATTATTGAAACGAGGCTGGATTAAATCGATTCGAGATCGTCATGAGTTTAGTTGCCGATTTGCTCTATTTCTCAAGCTAGTTTTATTTGTCTCTTTCTTTCAGCAGGCAACCAAGATTGCCTATGGTCTGAATGAACAAACAGAGGGAGCCAGTGAAGTTACTTTCTTCAACCGTATTCCACGCGATTTTTATGGTCTTATTCCTGGATTAGCATCGGGGTTAGTTTGCGGATTTAAGCTAGAACATCGAGATAATCAATTGACACTTTGGTATTTCCAGGCGCTTGGACAAGGACGATGGCTCTTAGAGAACTTCTCTCATGTTTTTGCAGATGAAGGAGATCAGGGCGCTCATGCGTTGCTTCTCAGTGGAACAAGCTGTGCTGGCAAAAGCCCTATCTATCACGTTAATCTACCTGTTAGTTATTTACTGCGTCCCAAGGAGCAAAGTGCGGTAGAGGTGATCGCTCAGAGTAAATTTGAGTTTTCACCTTGTTATTGGGCAGATGGCAAACCAGTCCGAGTTTCTGGAGTCTCGCTGAAAGAAGATTCACTCTTGCAGATTGTGCGATCGCTCCTACGACAAACAGATCTGCTTCAGCGCGATTTCGACTCGCTACCAGCAAACCGTAACCGTTTAATCTGGTATGTCAATAGCTATGAGCAAGTAGATTTCGTTCATAGCGCGATTTTGAGTTTAGATACAGGCAAGGAATGGAGCCATCGCATCGCAGCTTTGACTGCTCGTTCTCCATTAGAAGAAGTTGACGAATCCTTGATTGCTCGTGGCAATGTCGAAAACTTTGCTAAAACGAATCGCTCAATTCTGATTGCTCCAATTTCAGCGATCGGACGAGGTAAGAATATCTTGAATGAAGAGGGCTTAAGTGCTTTCGGAGGCGCTTATTTCTTGGTGCGTCCTCATCCTTCTCCAGACGACTTGGACTATAAGTTTCGATTGGCATTGTGGAAAGAGCGCCAAGCTCTTTTAGAAGAGCGATCAGGTAAGCTTTGGGAAACTTGCGAGTCCTGGCGAACTGATGGTTACCGAATTTTTCTCAAGAGCCTGGACACCACTTTGCAGTATTCCAATAAAGCTCTCCCTGGAGATGTGCGCGAAGGGTTGATCTGGACTCAGATGGTGCTGACGTGGCAAGCGATCGCACGAACCATTCGAGGGAACCAGCCTACGCTCATTCGCTTTATTGATGCAGCCTGGGCACCAAATCTGGCTGAGAACCGCCCTGAAACCGAACAAGCATCCCTTCTAAAAGGATTTGAGTATGTTTTGCGTCCGTATTTTGCTAAGACCAAAACAGCATTTGACGCACGCGAGATTGCCCTAGTTCGGGCGCTGTATGAACCTTTCTACCGTTCTTTGGAGAAGATCGATGGCATATAATTTGATTCAATTGTTTGCTCTTAATGTTCCAACTCGGTTAGTTATTCCCTTTGATCTATACGCTGTGGAAGTTCCGCAGCAATGGAAGGAGCTATTTACTCGATTACAGCAGCACAAGCTCAAGAAAAAAGAAGTTTTGCCTCCTGTCGAGTGTCTTAATCAAGCACTTCAGCTTCTCATTGAAGACATCCTATTTCCATCAAAAAATGCGTTTAGAAAGAAAGTAAAGTGGCTGTATTCAAAGAACGAGAAGATTTCTACAGAAGATATTGTCACGATCGTCAAAACGTGGCTGCGCGTCTCATTTGAAGATGCTCCATGTTTAACTGATCAAGACATTGAGCAGATTAATGCGCTATCCAGTTCTGATTTGAAGTTTGAGAAAGTTTTGCTACCCGATCAGGTTTGGAAAATTGAAAATGGAAAGCTCGTGATGGAGCCACTCTACTACGATCTCATTCCCTATCTTTTTTCTGCTGCGATCGCATCTGCTCCTCTAGAATTAATCGATCCCCGCACAGGTCAGGTCGTTCGCCATGTCAATTTTCGAGAGAGTGTTTCAGATACTAGTGCAAAAGAAGTCATTAGTTGGCTGCCTGAAATCGAGGTGAAGGAAATAAAGAAGAAAGGGAGCAGGCAAACGGAGAAATCAACTCACTACTACTCTTACCAAGCAAAATTTATTCTGCACTATCATCCAAATGGAACCCCTTATTTGAACTGTGAGTATGGTGTTCGACGCTGGGTCAGTTGGGAACTAGGATATCTCGGATCTAGTGTGACCGTTGATATCAGCCCCACAGGTACAAATCGCTTTGCCTCCTGCAAGTTGAAGTATCTTGGTAAGGAGAAAGAGGTAACATTTGAAGGAAATCTGGCTCGTCTACTGAAGGAGTTAAATACATTCAAAGACGACATTACTGCTCCAGCTGTCAAACAATCTCCATACAGAAATGGTGATCTTGCCTGGGCAGCAAGGTATAGCACTCAAATGTCGAAAACCCATAATGCAGGCGCTGGATTCTATCCATCAGATATTGAGATTTTTCATAACGCTTGTTTAACTCGAATACAGGAAGTATTCGGAGATGGATTCGCTCCAATTGAACCCTATACTCGATGCAGTAACACAAAAGCATTGACTAAAGTAGGGGCTGGGTATAAAAAAATCGCAACCTTCCTCAAAACACATTTTGCAGCCCCACCTCAGCCTTTGCCCTTCAATGCTCCCTCCGATCTTCAACTGTTACTTCTAGCTCAAGACACTGCTACTGAGAAGTTGATTTATTTACTTGCGAAAAAGTACGGAATAACGAATGTTACTGTTAAAAGCTTAGGGGCACTGGGGGCAGAACTACCAGGACAACAGTGGCAATCTGAATGTAAGCAGAGAATTCAAGATTTTCAAGCTCAACTGCCAGCTTCACCACCCGGCGTGAAGACGATCGCGTTAATTGAGATCTTGCCTAAAGAGCAATTCTGGCAGGATGCAACAAAAGATCCTAAACTGTGTTTTCGCCCAGCCCTAGCTGCATTAGGCTATGTGACCGATCACTTTGAACCCAAAGGTGAAGAGGACAAAGAAGATTTTCTAACTGAAGAAGCCCTAAATACCGAACTGGAGCGAATTGAGTCAGAACGAGAAGCCTCAACAGATGCAGGTAAACGAGACAAAACTAATTTACTGAGTAACTTTGCTCGGCGTGTCGAAGCATCTCTGCTGAGTGCATTGACAATGGCTGGTGCATACACATACCAAGATTTTACAGCAGAAGGATTTCCATCAAATGTTGCTTGTGTTGGTGTATACACCATTCCTTTCTACACAGGCAGTCAGGTTAAGGAATTGGCTGTCGCAGTACGTATCGATAAAGCAGGGATAAAAGCTAGAGCTTTCGGATCTCCAGATTGGATTGATTTCTATGATTTTCAAGTAAAAATGGCATCAGGCAATGCCTTTCAGCCTACTGCTATCAAACACGACAGTCGCGAGATTCAAGATTGGGTCTTCAATAACCTGTTTAAAGAAACGAAGGAACCAACCCTCTACTGTTTCGATGCACAAAATCTGAGACAGCGTTTGTTATTCCTTCAGAAGAAGCACTGGCAAAAATACGCACTTGCTTTTGCGACTGAGCAAGGCGTAGATTATGTCCCAATCTCGAAGTACTCCAATATCCGCGTCGCTTGCGTTGTTACTCCCAAGACATCAGAAGTATCAGTTTATCGAGCTTGTGATGAAGCAGGAGCCTTGAAAGGACATACTGAAGGTGTATTTTATCCCTCCACCCAAGATTCAGAAAGTGGCTATTACTATTTAAGTAATCAGAAACCTGATAGTCGGAGCGGTGGAATTTTGCAAGAAAGTAAGCTGGTATCAATCTTGAAAACTACGAGCGAAGGCGAAACGAAGGCGAAGAAACCTAAACCCCAATCTCAAGGCTACAACCCGCGAGGAGTTCTTTTGAGCTTGAGTCTTCAAGAAGGAGATTGCTTTAGCGATTGGGCAAGTTTTGTGCAGTGTCAACGGCTTTATGGAATTATTCATTATTTGGGAGCAACCAATCTACCGGGTCCACTCCACCTTGCTTCTCACTTGGACGCATATCGACCAATACACGCGATTCGACAGCCATAAGGTCTCGAAATGGGAATTCTACTATTTCTAAGTGCAGCCGTTTTCATTTTTCAATCAAGTGATCGCAGCGTGATTGGCTGCAAGCCTTTAAAATGATGGGTATCTAAGAGTAATGTGACACGCATGACGACACAGCGAATCACGATCGATCTCCCTGAATCGGTATTTCGAGCCTTAGTCCGCATGGCTGAGGCGACGGATCAGCCTGTAGAACTGCTCGTCGCTCAGAGTGTGATGAGCAATCTTCCTCCGAGTATCGATAACGCTGTGCCAGAATTACAGCCAGAATTGCTGAGAATGCAGACTTTGAGCAACGAAGAAATTGTGACGATCGCTCAGTCTCAAATTGACTCTGCCCAAGTGAAACGACATCGGGAACTTCTGGCAAAAAATGAGGCGCGATCGCTGACTTCTGAGGAACGCCAAGAATTATCTGGACTGAGACAAGCTACTGATTATCTAATGCTCCGTAAAGCTTACGCTTGGTCACTATTGCGCTGGCGAGGTCAACGCATCCCATCTCTGGAAGAACTCCCCTTACCGCAATGACGATTTCTGACGCGCTGCGACGACAGGTGATTCAGGAATCGAATCACCGATGTGAGTATTGCAAAACACCTTCGCGGGTGGTTGGGATGCCTCTTGTCATTGAGCATATCCTACCAAAAGCCTTGGGAGGTCAGGACAATCGTGAGAATCTGGCAGCCTCATGTTACCGATGTAACGAATTTAAAGGAGCCAGAACCGAGGCAATCGATCCTGAAACCCGGCAGCTTGTCCCACTCTTCAACCCTCGAACCCAAAATTGGAGCGAGGAATTTGTTTGGGGCAATGGCGGAACTCATATTATGGGAATTACCTTGATCGGTAGAGCAACGGTCGTTGCATTACGGCTCAACAACGAAAATGTAGTTGAAGCTCGATCAATTTGGATTGAGTTCGGTTGGCATCCTCCAACTTCTGAGTAACGATTTGAGATTACGGTCATGTCTTGGCACACTTCACTAGGAGATCGAGTTCTCGAAGGCACTGAAGCAGCGTTTTATCTCAGCGCGGTGCAGCACGCGATCGAGCATCTCCAAGAGTTGCAAGACATCGACGAGGAGACAGACGTGGTGACAGGCGATCGCATCTTCGACTATGCCAGCCTCAATCAGAAGGTCGTCTTACTGCACACTTGTCTTCAGGCTTTGCTGGACTCAAGAATTGATCCTCCAGAGTTGACCAGCGTTCTAGAAGCTGCCGCATATTTTCCTTTCGCTTTTCTCAAGCTTGAATTGAAGATGGAACTTGAGTCAGAGGAGGACGGGATTTTTGATAATGAGGAATTCAAATACTACTACCGCAACATTGTGTGGCAAGTGTTTGATGAATTCGGCTACCCGTGCTGGCAGTCTGCAATCGAAGAATTTGGCGAAGACGAGGAGGAAAATGCGTTCCATCAGCATTCCACCAATTCGAGACTCTGGAAATCGATTATCGATCAAATGGCAAATCGAATCTTTTGGGATCGGGACTGGATGGTTAGCTCATTCGCGCCCGAATTACTAGACGGCATCGACCAGTCATTCAGTGAGATGACAGGACTGACGGAAGAATATGTGACAAACCGACTGCCCAAGGTGACTTCAAAGCAGGTGAAGCAAGCGATCGCAGCAATCAAGAATTGGAAGTTGGAAGGGTAAAACGGCTTATACATTTCCGTCGCATAGGCTTAATCCGCCCATAAGCGGGGCAACCATTGCTCTGCTGCAAGTGTCGGAAATCCCAACCGAACGGCTCCTTTCGGAGAATCTGCGACCAGTAACCCTTGCTCAAGTAAGCGTTTCAACACCGATCTCGCTTGCCGTTCCTGATATCCCGTAACCGCTGATGCTTGCCCCCGTGCGACTTCTCCTTCCAAGAAAGCTGCCTTCAGTAATGGGTAGCTTCCAGGTAATAATGATTTTTGTTGGACTGCGATCGCAACATAAGCTTCAATCCGATTGAGCAACTGAGTCGGCTCTAAGATCTTTGTCATGAAGTCAATCTGGTCAATGCAAGTTTCCAGAAAAAACTCACAAAACCTAACTAATCCCACCATGCTGAGATTACCTCGCCCGTCATAATCATTTCGTCGTTGCTGGTCAGCTTGGGCTAGGCGCGACCGATACTCCTGCATTTGCCACGCTAATCCACGGGAAACCGACCACAAGCTACTGCCAATGCCAATGCGCTGAAAATAAGCATGGGAAAAGAGCCTCACGACACGTCCATTGCCGTCTAGAAACGGGTGAATCCAGGCAAATCGATGATGAGCAGCAGCAGCAGCCAGAATTTGATCAACCTTCGAGAGCCGCTCTGGTTGGTAGACTTGGGCAAAGCGATCGAGAAATCGAGTCAAAGTTTCTGGTGGTGGCGGAACGTGGCGACCAATTTGAACATTCACCGAGCGCCATGCTCCAGGTTGAACAGAGACTTCGCCAAGCTGCCAGAAGGCTTCAGGCAACCGTTGATAAAACTCGTGATGCAATCGTTGGATAAATTCTGGGCTAACGACATCTATTGTTTGCCACGTCGGATTGAGATCGAGACGGGTTTGTTAGGTGACAATACAACTGGCGAGTGAGCGTCAGGGTATTGGCGAGTTGATCTCCCCCTCCGGACGATCGCAAAAAATTTGCTTGACTCATCGAGTCAAGTGCCGAACAAGAAAAAGACACTCTGAGAGAGTCCCATCGGTACATGGAGACTCGAAGAGTGTCTGGAAAAGTAAAAACATATCAAGTACAAGTGTATATGACAGCACGAGAAAAAGGCTTCACCCAACCAGAAGCCGCAAGTCTGGCTGGATTTTCCGCCCGCACTGGGCAGCGGATTGATGCAGGCGTACATCAACCGAATCGCGGACGAGTACGCGACTGGCGCAGCACCGAAGACCCGTTAGCGGACGTTTGGGAGACCGAACTCGAACCGATGCTGAAAGCGGCTCCTCAACTACAGCCGAAGACCTTGTTTGAGGAATTGTTAGAGCGCTATCCGGGCGACAAGTACGCCAAAGTGCTTCGCACCCTGCAACGACGAGTGCGAGCGTGGGGCATCGCTACACGGCGAAGCCAAAACGGTGATGTTTGAGCTACGACATGAACCAGGGATAATGGGATTGTCCGACTTCACCGAACTCAAAGGGATTGAGATCACCATTGCAGGTCAGCCGTTCGAGCATTTGATTTATCATTATCGGCTGGCTTACAGTGGGTGGCAGTATGCTCAAATCATCCAGGGCGGTGAGAGCTTCATTGCCTTGTCGGAAGGATTGCAAAACGCGCTGTTTGCTTGTGGTGGAGTGCCGAAACAACATCGCACTGACAGCTTGAGTGCGGCATATCGCAATATGGGCGGAGTCAGAAACAAGCCACTAACCCGATTGTACGATGACTTGTGCCATCATTACCGGATGCAGCCGACCCGCAACAATACCGGAATTGCTCATGAAAATGGGGCAATCGAATCTCCACACGGACACCTGAAGAATCGGATCAAGCAAGCCTTATTGTTACGCGGCAGTTGTGACTTTGACAGCATCGCTGAGTATCAAGCCCTAATCAATCGAGCGATTGCTAAGTTAAACGAGTTACACACCGCAAAAATTGAAGAAGAAAAACAGTTCCTTCAACCATTACCAAAATATCGAGTTCCAGATTACGAAGTGCTGACCGCAACGGTGAGTTGCCGCAGCACGATTGATGTGCGCTGCGTGTTGTACACGGTTCCCGCGCGTCTCGTCGGACGACAACTCGAACTGCATCTCTATCATGACCGCATTGTGGGCTATCTCAATCGCCATCCGGTGGTCGAACTCCCACGCCTTCGCGTGACTGACAAAGCCAAACGCCGCGCTCGAAGTATTAACTATCGTCATGTCGCAGAAGGACTGCGCCGCAAGCCGAGAGCCTTCTTGTACTGCACCTGGCAACAGGAACTCCTGCCGAATGACACCTGACGAGAGTTGTGGTCTCAATTGAAGACTCAATTCGACCTCGATAGTGCAGCGATGTTAATCGTCGAAGCCTTGTACATTGCTGCGATGCAAGACAAAGAAGCGGCGGTCGCGACTTATCTCCAAACTCAGCTTGAAACCGCAAGTTTGACGCTCGTGGGATTACGTCAGCAGTTTCAGTTATTGAGTGATCCCAATTTACCGAGCCTCACTGTTCCGCAACAAGACCTGACAAATTATGACCAACTCCTCAGAAGTCGAAGCGCCAATCACACCGTACCAGAGCCTGAGTCTGCACCTCAAACGCCTGCATCTGTCACATATGCTGAACCACTGGGAAACGCTCGAACAGCAAGCAATGCAAGAGGGGTGGTCTTACGCTCAGTTTTTGCTGGCTCTGTGCGAGTTGGAGGCACAGCGACGGTGGAGCGTTCGGATTCAACGCGCTCTCACAGAAGCTCAACTGCCCGTCGGAAAAACGGTTTCCAACTTTGATTTTTCCCATTGCCCGAACTTCAACCCTGCTCCCCTGATGCAGCTTGCTGATGATCCTGGTTGGCTCGTTCGTGCCGAGAATCTGTTGATGTTCGGGGCAAGTGGGGTCGGCAAGTCGCATTTGGCAGCCGCCGTTTCACGCCGCATGGTCGAGTTTGGCAAGCGGGTCAAATTCTTTTCGGCTTTGGCATTAGTCCAACAGTTACAGCAAGCGAAACTGCAACTGCAACTGCAATCGATGCTGAAGAAACTTGACCGCTTTGATTTGCTCGTTCTCGATGACTTAGGCTATGTCAAAAAGACCGAGGCTGAAACCTCGGTTTTGTTTGAATTGATTGCTCATCGGTACGAACGCCGCAGCCTGCTGATTACGGCAAACCAGCCGTTCAGTCAGTGGGATGCGATCTTTACCGATTCGATGATGACCGTCGCAGCCGTGGACCGTCTCGTGCATCATGCTTTGATTGTTGAGATTCAGACCGAGAGTTATCGCAAACAATCGGCAGTGTCTCGCTCTAGTGCTTCGAGTGCCGAGAAACAAGCGGTTCAGTCTAAGCGATCTTAATTGTCGTCACGATCTTAACTGTCGTTTCGATCTTAATTGTCGTCGCGATCTTAACTGTCGTGCGATTGCTTCCTGCATTCTGCACGACTTTTGTGTGTCAATTTTTGGTGTGCCCGATTCATTGTTGGAATCATCCCGCAATGCTGTTTCTTATTTTTACTAACTTGTCTTTTTCACTGTCGCGACTCGACTTTGTGCTTGACATCTAATACGGGTTTGAACTTCAATATGCGCTTTGGCTTCGAGTTGTAAGTTACGCTGTTCTAAATCGCTGGAAAAGTCCTGTGCTAATGCGCGTTCGATGTCGATTGGACGGGTGCGATGTCCTTCGATCAGATTGCTGTAATAGCAGTTCATCGATCGCACTAATTCACCGAGCGATCGCAGCACAATCGGATGCAATCCCTGAGTTAGTTGACCTGATTTTGTGGCAAGTGCGATCGCTAAGTCTTCCAAGTTTCGCGTGCGTTGAGGATACACAGGTTCGAGAAGGCTTGGGTCATACTGCCGATAGGGAATCGCTGACTTAGACATATTGCCGATTATAAATATCTCCAAAATAGATGTAAATTATAGCTTATGAGCTTTCATAGAGCAGTTTTTGCCGATCTTTTTGCCGCTTGTAATTTTTGTTCTTTGTTTGTCTCTACGGTGGCAGAAGACAATTGCTCATCATTATTCGGTTCAACTAATGCAGATTTAATGAAGTCACTTTCTCACCGCTCAGCAACGCTTGCTAGTCACTCATTTCAACAAACTCTACTACCGATTTGTAATCAGCCGGTCGCAAGTTCGAGTCTTGTCACCAGCTTTCAAGAAAATCAAGCATTTCACGCTCCCGGTAAGCCTTCTAGCCCTTGCCGGGAGCAGCTTTTTGGAAACCCCTAAAAAACACGACGGTTATTTTTGGGTGAGTTTCGGTGAGATTGTGACGCGGATTGTGATCCAGATTGTGATCCGGGTTGAGATCAGAAAAGTCATAAAAATTCAGTACTAGCGCCTTAACTGCCCCCTATGATTCTGAACGTCAACGCACTTCAGCAATTCGGAGGTCGTTCATGTACGCCAAAAATTCTCGACGAAAGGCAAAAGCGGGGTCAGTTCAAGTGAGCGATCGCCGTGGTTAT
>NZ_JBNXVP010000065.1:0-28624 GCF_050565645.1 Leptolyngbya sp. AN10 | reverse complement strand
GCGTTTGAACGATTTTGGTGGCAGGTGTTGAATGCGATCGTACATTTGATCAGTCTCCTGAGTGGCATCTAGTCCTCTTTTCAGGAGTTCAAATCTGTGATCAGGATTCGTGCAGGAGGTCTATTACCTTTGGGCTGGGATTTCTGATGGCAAGTTTTACAGAAACTCGTCAGGCACTACACGACAGCATCACCAATTGTTTCGTCATAAGGAAAACTTAAGATGATCAGTCAGCTTCAGTATGTTGGAATTCCAAAACGGTTTCTTGCTCTCTTTATTGATGGCTTAATTCAAACCGTTGTTAGCTTTGTGATCTTTTTCGGCATTTCTAAAACGGAACTTGAAACGACGACCAAACTATTCTCTTATGCGCTGCTTGCAGCAGTCGTCCAGTGGAGCTATTTCTGCCTGATGGAAAGCTCGAAAGCACGAGGAACCTTCGGCAAAATGGCACTTGGAATTAGTGTCTGTAATGCAATGGGAGGACGGGTTTCGCTCAAACAAGCTACGCTCAGATATCTGGGGAAATCACTTTGGGTGGTGCTTTTTTTTCTTGGAACCGCGATCGGGGCAGTCGTGCTGGTTTCCGACAATAAAGAGTCACCGCTACTGCTGATCACGTTAGCCTTGTGGTTGGTTTCCTTTTTGCTTGGAACCGTCGGTTATTTGATGCCCGCATTTATTCCTGAGCGACAAGCACTGCACGATCGAATTGCTCATACGTATGTGATTGAAGATGATAGTCCCGATCGACATGTTTCACAGAAGATCATCTTTCAAATGATTGCGATCGCGGTTGTTGCAAGATTGTTATTCAATGTCATTCCAGGTATTCCAATTTCGATTACAAACAGTAATAACGACTCTTCTCAAGCGAATCAGCAAACACCTGTCCGCAATACTCCGAACCAAGGTACAACTGGCTCTAAGCGTCCTGCCAATTCAAATACAAATACCACTCCAGAAGCTTTAACGATTACTCGTTGTGGAGTTACAGAGCAACTTTCGTCACCCAGTCCGAATTCTTACATCGATGGAGATTGGAGAGTGAACTTTGCAGTGGGCATCGAAGCTCATGAATCGACGCTGAGAATGAAGGGAGCAACCGGAGTAATGCGAACTCAATTCTTTGATAAAGATGCGGGCAAAACCAGAACGGTCTTGCAACAAATGAGACTCAAAGTTTCTTCAAGCGGAATTTGGCTACTTGGATCAAATCCGGTCAACGAGGAAACGAACAAACTAGATGCAAGTTACAGCCCGGACAACATCTTTATGCAACGTGCTCCATCCGGTCAATTTAATGCTGTGAACTGCGATAACAACAACAATCTTTCGCGTGTGTCGATCGCCCCTGTTAATAACTAAGCTTATGCACGATCGTGTTTTGCAAAACTATCGAGGTGGTATTGTTCCGCTCCAGATTCCCACGATCGATGAAGTCGAACTGCTCGATTTGCTCGGTGTGGGTGGCTTTGGAACGGTTTGGAAAGTTCGCAACCCGGCAACCGGAAAGCTGTATGTTCTCAAGATCATTCAGGCGATCAAACCGAATACTGTGCTGGTTGAACGAGTTCGACTAGAGGCAGAAGTTTCAATTCCATCCAAGCATGTTGTTCCGGTTGTTGGACTGAAGGAATGGGATTCGAGTACGTTTCTGATTTTGTTTGAACTGTTTGAAGCGCGATCGCTCGATAAAGTTCTGGCTGAAGAAACCCTACAACCTGAGCAAAAGCGCCAAATTTTCGATCAAATCTTGATCGGAGTTGCTGATGCTCATCGGAGTAACATCATTCACCGGGATCTCAAGCCAGAAAACATTCTTGTCGGCAAAGATCACTACGTGAAGCTGATCGATTTTGGACTCTCAAAGTTCAAGGGCAAAGGACTAACGCTTACAGGTGAAGTGATGGGGACACCTCCGTATATGTCTCCTGAACTTCTGATCTATGGATCTAAGATTGCAGATGCGCGAGTGGATATCTATGCACTTGGACATATTTTGTATGAGTTAGCGATGGGCTACACATTTTGGGCAAAACAAGGCTGGCTCGCCAATCGATTTGATAACTTCGTCAAATTCTTGGGACAAAACCCACAGCCGACAGAGTGCATCGACTTGAGCGATTTTCGCTGTGACTTTTACCACAATGCGATCGCGGTGTTAGCTCGAATGGTGAAGACCAATGCAGACGATCGATTTGCATCGGTTGAAGAAGTGATCACAGCGCTCACCCATGAACCGAGCCGAAAAACAATACCGCCCATTCCGGAAGTTAAAGAAAGCGTTGGTATCTCCTTTAACTATCCTTTGCTCACGGTAGAATCTGGAACAAATCGCGATGCTCGAACGCTAGTGGCACTAGAACCGGGAGAGTCGATCGTACTGGGTCGAGCCGACATTGCAGGGAATGATCTGAGTATCAGCAGCAAGCATCTAATGTTTACTCGCCAGCATGGACGCTACTTTGTCAATGATTTTCACAGTAAAAACGGAACCCTGCTTCGCGGTATGTTACTCAATCCGAACGCTCCCCCGCTGGAAGTGCAGAACAACGATCGAATTAAAGTTGGGGATATTTTTCTTCGCTTCAATTCACCTGTTTAATTGTCCCACTACTGTTTTAGGTTTGTTATGAAAACTTGTGTTGATTGCGGTGCAACCAATCCAGATGCAGCAAATTTCTGCCTCGACTGCGGAAAATCAATCCAGTCCAATCCGGTGCAGCAAAATCAAATCCCTCAAACGGTGATGCCCCAGTCGAGATTGGCTCAACAGCTTGATCAATCAAATTCGACGATCATTGATGTGCCGCAATCGAATTCGACAATCATTGATATACCGAATCAAGGTCAGCAAGTACCAAATCAAGGTCAAGTGCCTAGACAAGCTCCCGCTCCTACTTTGATTCCACAATCGCGAATTCCGAAATCTCAAGCTCCCGATACGATCGAGGCTCCTTCAAACGCCACGATTCCCGATGCCCAATCTCCGAACTATGTTGATCCGCAGCAGTTTCAAGCACTTTACCAAAAAGTCATTCAAAATCAGCGCAAAGCGGACATTCTATTCGTGCTCGATTGTACTGGAAGTATGCAAGGTGAAATTGATGCCGTTCGCGATGCAATTACTTCGTTTGCAGATACGATCCAGTCGCAATCGGTTCGTGCCAGAGTTGGACTGATTGAATTTCGCGATCGCTTAATCGGCGAAGAACAACGAGTCTTAATGTTTGATGGTGAACCGTTTACGAGCAATCCCACAGTATTTCGCGAACAAGTGGCGAAACTCCGAGCATCAGGCGGCGGGGATGAACCAGAAAGCAGCTTAGATGCCGTCTTACTCGCACTCGATCAACCCTTCGATCCGACTGCAAATAAAGTCATTGTTCTTGTCACAGATGCACCTCCTCACATTCCTGATGCAACAGTGCAGAACATTGATCAAGTCGTGCAAAAAATGCGAGAAATCACTGTCGATCAGTTTTATATCGTGATGAAAACGAGTGATCAGCGCAGCCAAGTTTATCTCCGATTGTTAGAAGGCAGACGAGGACTTGCCTTTGAAATTGGCAAAGGAGATGATTTTAGAACTCGTGCAGAAGACTTTAAGCGCACCTTGATGGCACTGGGCAAAACTATTTCAACCGCAACCCGATAACATGAGCCAACTTACACTCTCTTGGCAAGAAGCAGGCAATCCGCGATCGCGCTCTTTCGATCTGACTCAGCCGATTTACAAAACAATGTACGCACTTCGACTGGGACGCGACGCGGAACAATGTGATCTCGTCTTCGATGATCCGAGTGTGTCTAGGCTTCATGCTGAGATTCGCTGGCATCCGACGACTCAAGAGTTCTCGGTTCAAAATCTGCGTGATATTAACCCGATCGCAGTGGATGGTCGGCTCTTGAGTCAGGGAACTCAAATGATTCGATCGGGAACAATGATTGTCCTTGGAGATACAACAATTCAAGTTGCCCAACTTCAGCAAGTTCCTGGAGTTAATACCTTTCAACCGCCTGTTCTTGATACTCCAGTTCCCGTCGAAGCTTCGCCCAGAGTTGAACCCCTCCGATCGCCTGTCAGTTCAATCACGTTCAGTCACTATCTTCCCCTTGCAGGTACAAGCCGAGAATTGAGACAACAGGGCTATCTCTTGCCGGGAGTGATCACGGTGCTCTGGGTTGTTTTAATGTTCTCAAGCTTAGGTCGCCCTGGTTTTTTTAACTTACTGTTAGCAGGTTATTTAGGCATTGCTGGATTCTATTTAATCTATAAGCTCTGTGGAAAACGAAAGCCGGGATGGGTGATTGCGATCGCGCTGATCATGACTCCGATTTTGCTCTTAACCCCGGTTTGGAGTGCGATCGCGTTTTTCTTCCGAGTCATTCTCCCTGGTCGAATTCCTGAAAGCGATGATATTGGCTTTATTCCACTATTTATTTCATTCTTTTTTGGTGCGGGTCTTGCTGAAGAACTTTTAAAGGCAATTCCAATTTTTGTTTTAACTTGGTATGGTCGCACAGTTTCACCTGGACTACGCCAACGTTTGGGCGTGACGGAACCTTTGGACGGCATCATTCTAGGAGCCGCTTCAGGACTAGGATTCACTCTGCTTGAAACACTCGGACAGTACATTCCGAACTTAGTCCAATCGGTCGCGATGCAAACTGATCCAGGTTCAGCACAGCTAATCGGATTACAGCTTCTAATTCCCCGAATTGTTGGATCTGTGTTTGGTCACATGGCTTACAGCGGTTATTTTGGTTACTACATTGGACTGAGCGAATTAAAACCTAGAGGGCGATGGAAGTTCCTCGCAACTGGTTATTTGATTGCGTCGGGTGTTCATGCCTTTTGGAATGCAAGTTCAGCACTGGGAACTTGGGCATTAGGACTCGCTGGAATTATTGCTTATTGTTTGTTGATTGGAGCGATTTTGAAAGCTCGCCAGATTTCACCAAGTGCTAAGTCATAAGTCTCTATTCATGCACGTCGTTTGATTGAATCTCCATCTTTAGGCAGATGATTTTTCATCAAATTTCTTCAGAACCTGATATGCTGTCCTGAAACGTTCAGGAAGAAACGACCGTGCAGACCTCTCAATCGATCGTGGTTGATCTCGAAATGACCGATATCGAGTATCTGGAATTGTTGGCGGAAGGACGCAATCCGATTCAAGAACAATCCTACGCGCAACAATTGATTTGTTTTGGCTTTGATTTGACCGAAGCAAAACAAATTGCACCCTTGTTTGATAAACCAGAGAGTTCGATCGCTGAAAAAATTGCCGTCAATCGCGCCCTAAAACAAGTGTGGAACCGCCTCACTAAGATGGCGTAGAAGCCGCACCTGATCGAGCATTCAGCCCTTTCAATCCTTGTCATAATAGAGGAGTAAGACAAGGATTGAGACGCATGGTAGTGACTGCTCCAGTTCGTGAAGTCCGCGCTTCTAAGTTATGGATGCCCGATCGCGTTTTGTTTACGCCCGCTGCATTGGATGAGCCGTGGGGACAGCAGATCAAAGAGCGCGTTCAGGGTTTGAATTTACCGATCGAAGAGTTGCCGCGCAATCGACTCACCGGATTACGGGGTGAGGATGAGCGCGAGACGTATAGCATTTCTAAGCGTACTTTAGCGGTGGTGACTGCTCCTCAGAGCCAGTTCAAGCTGAGTCCGATTCCTCCTTCTGCGGATTGGCAGTTTCACATTGCAGAGGGTTGTCCGGGACATTGCCAGTATTGTTATCTTGCGGGTAGTTTGGGTGGTCCTCCTGTGATTCGGGTGTATGCGAATCTGCCGCAGATTTTAGACAATCTAGGGCGGTACGAGCGTCCCGGTGCTGAGACGAGCTACGAGGTGAGTTGCTATACCGATCCTCTCGGCATCGAGCATTTGACGGGTAGTTTGGCTGAGTCTATTCGCTACTTTGGCACACGCGAGGATGGTTACTTGCGCTGGGTGTCGAAGTTTAGCAATGTCGAGGGCTTGTTGGATTTGCCGCACAATGGACATACTCGCTGTCGGGTGAGCGTGAATGCGAATCCTGTGAGTCAGCGGTTAGAGGGTGGCACGTCTTCAGTCGAGGAGCGGCTTCAAGCGTTGCGCCGACTCGGTTTAGAGGGTGGCTATCCATTGGGGATTGTGATTGCTCCGATTATGCCGATCGACAATTGGCAGGAGCATTATACTCAGTTGCTCGATCGGATGTCTGAGTTGCTCGATTTTGATTGTGATCTGACTTTCGAGTTGATCTCGCACCGATTCACACCTGGCTCGAAGGAAGTGTTGATGAATTGGTATCCGAATAGCAAGCTTGATATGGATGAGGCTTCTCGTGTGGTGAAGCGCAATAAGTTTGGTGGCATGAAGTACGTTTATGATGCCAAGACCATGCGCGAGTTGCGTCAGTTCTTCGAGCGTGAGTTAGCGAAGCGATTCCCACAGGGTAAGGTTTTGTATTGGACATAAGGGTTTGTGGATTTTAGCGGGTTCGTTTACCCGCTATCTCGCCCGGAAATGAATCTCCGGGCTAATTGAGGAAACCCCTCTGAAGAGGGCTGAAATTGGTTCTGATATCAAATTGATTTTTGAGTGCTACAGATTCGCGTTGCCCCCTAACCCCCAAGTTTGGGGGAACAAGAATCAAAGTCCCCCAGAATTGGGGGATTTAGGGGGCGAAGGATCTGTGCATGAATAGATTGACTTGGTTCTGCGGGGGCTTCAGTCCCCTTTCTCCCATTAGCCCGGAGATTTATTTCCGGGCGGACTCAATCGCAGCGACGAACTCTCATAGCGGGTGAATCTCAAATGACTCACCCGTTTTTCAATGCCAAAAGAACTAAATCGTCCTTGTTCTGTCACATTACGAAAGATCGATTGAGTTTCTGCACATTTCCCGATACGGTTTAAACAATCAGATTTGACTTCAGGGTATCTCTCAGGGTTTGATAGCGTTTTTGCCCCCATTACCTGACCGTCTCATGCTCAACATTTCTTCCAGCGATTCTGATGCCATTGAGGATGTTTCCACTTCAGAGGTTGAAATCTCTCCAATTCGATCGAATCGTCTCAGTCTAGATCCGTCTCCCGCGAATCCTTGGCGCTACGTAAAGTCGATCGATCGTCGCCCGTATCGAGGACAATCGTTTGATCATGCGGCTCCGTTGTCTCCGTTGCGCGATCGCGATTTGGAAATCATGGCGGGATGGTTCGATCGCGTGGATATGAGCGAAGTTGAACAAGATGTTGACTATCATTTATCGCTGCTCTATCCGGAACCGCCGTGGGAAGAAAAGCTAGACTTGAATTTTCTTAAAGAGCATCTTTGATTACAGTTCTTCGTGAAGTTTGATTGACAATTGAAGCCGATCAGAAAGCTCGATGCGACCATTAAAAGAGTTTGTCGCAATGCGGATTTAGAATGCTAGATTTCAATGCTCTGTTTGAATATTCTCGATCGAACTGTGTGGGAATTTGCGCGTTTTTGGTTCCCGCCAATTTGATTACGACTTCTTTGACATTGACTTTGACAGGATTAGATCGATCGCGCTCTCAAATTGTGGTTGCTGCGGGAATTGCTTCTTTGTTTTCCGGCATTATGGTGCTGCACGTTCTCACCTGGTTTTTGATTGGCGTAGTGATGATGCCCACGTACATTTTGCTGTGTTTAGGCAGTTTGTGTTTGGTTACAAATCTCGTAGCAGTCTTTCGTCAGTCACAAATCCGGGAACTGTTACGCGCTTTAGTGAGAATTTGCACTAGAGTAGAACAGCCCACAAGAATCAAGTTCAATGACTGAATTGCCCAAGGACGATCGACAGATTGATCCCGCTACCCTTGATGAAGAATGGATTCCTGATGCCGATCCAGATCCGGATTTAGCAGAACAGCCTCCGGTACGTCGTCGCGTCGATCCGGATAGTCCGATCATCATGGTGGAGACGGCATTTTTGGCGAGTGCTGCCAGTTTAGTGTGGCTGGTGAATACTTATTTTCCGATGGGTCCGTTTCTGCAAATCTTTTTCCCGATTCCGATCGCGTTAATTTATCTGCGGTGGGGCAGTCGAGCGGC
Source organism: Leptolyngbya sp. AN10 (assembly GCF_050565645.1). Classification (NCBI taxonomy): domain Bacteria; kingdom Bacillati; phylum Cyanobacteriota; class Cyanophyceae; order Leptolyngbyales; family Leptolyngbyaceae; genus Leptolyngbya; species Leptolyngbya sp. AN10. The sequence continues at coordinate 20,544 of NZ_JBNXVP010000065.1, read as the reverse complement.
TTGGATGGGATGCACGATCGCGGGATTGTTACTCTCGGTGCTAATGGCTCCAGTTCGTAGCATTCAATATGTGATGCCGTATGGATTCATGGGTGTATTGCTTGGTGCGCTCTGGTATCGTCGCGTAAAGTGGTATTTTTCGATTCCGCTTGGTACTATGCTCGGTGTGCTAGGTGCATTCTTCCGAGTGTGGCTAGTTTCGATTCTGTTGGGCGATGATTTGTGGCAGTATGGAACGATTCAAGTGACGAACTTTTTGGATTGGATTTTCTCGCTGTTGGGATTGTTGATTCAGCCATCGCTAGAAATTATTCAACTGTTTGTATTTCTATCCATTATTGCGGTAAATACCGTATATCTCTTCGTGGTGCATTTAGTCGCTTGGTTTTTGTTCGATCGCTTAAATAATCCGATTCCCCGTCCGCCTCATTGGGTTGAAGTGATTTTTGAGAATGAGTAACGCGATCGCAATTTACACACAAGAAACTAAAGCACGATCGTGGCTCGATCGATACAAAGGCAAAAAGCCGCATTTTGCTTGTGTTTTGGGATTTACAGAAACCGGATTAATTCCAGGAATTTCAGCAGCCGGAGCCACTCCGAACGATCGACAATTTACCGCGATCGCAGATGCAGAATTTTTAGTCAACGGAGTGCAGCCAAATCCGAAATTTCCATTGCCGCCGCTGCATGTTGGAGCTTCTCCGGTTTACATTTCTCGTGCAGTAGTTGAAGCATTAGAGATTCCAGTCACCGTATTTAATGCAGGATTACCTCGATCGCCTTCAATTTCTGCGATCGATTTACAAGGCACTCCGGCTCGATGTGTCAGCAGTGGAAAAGCGATCGATCTTCCAATTGTTCAGCATCTCTTTGAGCAAGGCTTGAAATGGGGTGAAAAACTCGCTCAAACCGCTGATTATTTAATTCTGGGTGAATGTGTTGTTGGTGGAACTACGACCGCTCTAGCCGTTTTAACCGGGCTTGGAATCGATGCGATCGGCAAAGTGAACAGTAGTCATTCGATTTGCAATCACGCGCAGAAGTGGGAACTCGTACAGCAAGGATTATCTAAGCCAATCGATGATCCGTTCTCAGTCGTGGCGGCAGTTGGCGATCCGATGCAGATTACAGTTGCAGGAATGGCGATCGCAGCAAGTCGATCGTGTGGCGTTTTACTTGCAGGCGGAACGCAAATGCTAGCGATATATGCGTTAATTCAGGCGATTCAATCTTCGGATCAAATTGTGGTCGGAACAACTCGCTGGGTCGCAGAAGATCCGACGGGAGACACAGTTGGACTTGCAAAAACTTTGAAAGATGCAACCCTGATTGCAACCCGATTAAACTTTGCTGATTCGCGATGGAATCAACTACAAGCTTATGAGCGTGGGTTTGTCAAAGAGGGAGTCGGCGCGGGAGGATGCGCGATCGCGGCTTCGATGTTTCAAGACTGGGGGCAGACTGAATTATTAGACGCGATCGAACAATTGATCATCAAATCTGAGTTAATGAACTCTTTGCGCTAAAAGTTGTTCTTCGAGTGCCGCAATCCGATTGTATGCAGCAGTTAATTGAGCCGTGAGGCGTTGAATTTGAATCTCTGGGGAAAGGGATTTTTCACCGCTATGACTCGACGAATCGATCGTGTGTGTATCCGCTAACACGTCTTTGTGTTCCATTGCTGAATCCATTCGGGAATAGTTGAAGCGTCCATTGGTGGTTCCAAAGTTCGATCGACTAATTCCAGTATGGGAACCAGACTGCATTTCGGTTAAGGTTTGCGCCAGATTTGCTCCTAATTGTTCAATGATCTGGTGCAGCGTATCTACCTTGCTGTTGAGAGCGTTGATCTGGGTTTGGACAGTATCCATTAGTTAACCTTTTACCCCTACTTTTCTTGGACTCATAGTAGGTCAAGAATTTTGATTCTGTCGGGTTATTCCTGAATCATTTAACGTTTTGTGGTGATTCAAAATTTAGCTAAAGAAACGAATGAGTACTCACTCAGATTGCGTTGCAAAAAATGAACAAACTTTAAATTTAAAGGATTTTCAAAGCGCTTGAATTCTAAAGCAATACTAAAGTGATGTAACTTTTTCTTAGAGTGCAAATGATTCTTCGATCGTGTTTCAAACTGTGTCGAAATTGTCGCCCAGTTATCGACAGGAATTATTTCAATTCTTCTTTGAAATATTAATAGATAAACAGGGACACGCGAATCTAAGAGGGTGTTTGAATAGCAATCGTTCATCGCATTCACCCGCCCGGAAATGAATCTCCGGACTAATCAGGGGAAGCCCACTAAACTGGGCTAGGAACTCCGTATTACTCTCTTAGCCCGCTTCAGCGGGGTTTCCTCCATTAGCCCGGAGATTGATCTCCGGGTGGACTGGCAACGCAGCAAAGCCGCTTTTCATACTTCTCAAACATCCTTTAGGATAAAATCACCTTAATCGCCTTGCTTTAACTTGTCATGCTGGATTTTCAAGAATTCTTCAATGCTTGTTCTGGATTGTGGAAGACCGAACGCATCTATCACTATATGCAGAATGGCGAGATCGAACGCTCTTATACAGAGTTTCAGGTCAATCCACTGACCGATGACGAGAAAGATAAGATCCTGATGCCAAGTGAAACTTTGCAAATCGATCGCACTAAAAATCTAATCTTTCCAGGGTTTTCGATCGCATTCGATACAGTGTCAGAAACAGGCGATCGCGTTTCGATGAGTCTCAAAGCCTTATTCGTTCCTGATACCGCTGTGACTTATTCAAGCGCTCCAAAGCCACCGATGCCCGTTGCGGCTGAAGTCACCAACGATGCGATTCAAGGCTTTTATTTACGCGATGAAGGCTATTCTGAGGGCGGCGCGATCGCAGGACGATTCACCTACCAGCCGATGCGCCAAACTTTGGAGATGACCACGCACTATAAACGATCGGTCGCAGTCGATCAGATGCGGTTTATCTCACCCGATATGCGCCTGAGAACGATCGTCACTTATCAACGTCCTGAAGCAGATCAAGTGCCAACCGTCACCACTTTGATCGGTTTTGGGGTAGAACGGAAAAGCTAACAGAATTGCCCAATCAAATGGATCGACGTAGTTTTCTCTTCGGAATTGCAGCACTCAGCACCACGCTCACCGGATGTAATAGTCCGAATCAGTCCGCGTTCCGAATTCGATCGCTGAAAAATTCGATCCCGATTCAACTTCCAAACGAATTCCGTAGACAGCTAACCGAATTCAAAGACATCCGAATCGATATCAAGCCCGAAGATCAACTGAGAGCGCTGTTTACCAATCTGCAAACCTGGAAGCGACAAGGCGGAAACTCTCAACCCGATCGCTCGTTCAATCTGCCGTTTATTCCTCAACAAGATGCCGTTCCTGATCTCGTCACTCTGGGCGATTACTGGCTATCGGTCGCGATTCGACAGCAATTGATTCAACCACTTGATCCGAAAGCGTGGCAATTATGGAATCAACTCCCCGATCGCTGGAAAAAGGTTGTAACTCGCGAGAATCAAGTCTGGGGCGCACCGTATCGTTGGGGTTCGACTGTGATTGTGTATCGGACGGATATTTTCCGCGATCGTAATCTCACTCCTCCAAAAGATTGGGCAGATCTATGGCGTGAAGATCTGCGCGGCAGAATTGCGCTACTCGATCAGCCTAGAGAAATTATTGGGCTAACTCTGAAAAAACTCGGTCAATCTTACAATACGGCTGATTTAACGAAGGTTCCGAATCTAGAATCTGAACTATCGGCATTGAATCGCCAAACGAAATTCTATAGTTCTGATGCTGTATTGCAATCACTTTTGATTGATGATGTCTGGATGGCGGTTGTTTGGTCTACAGATGTGTTGCAAGCGATGAAACGAAATCCGTCGATCGCAGGCGTATTGCCCACTTCTGGAACGGCTCTATTTACGGATCTTTGGGTGCGTCCAGCAGGGGCAGTTCTGAACCCAAATAAAGCAGTCCAGTCTTTAGCCGAACAGTGGATTAATTTCTGTTGGCAACCGTCGATCGCGCCTCAAATTTCACTGTTGAGCCAAGCCGCATCGCCAATTTTACAAACATTAGATCCAGCCACATTTCCAGAGCCGCTTAGACAAAATCCGCTCTTAGTTCCACCTTCAGAAGTGCTCGATCGCTCTGAATTTCTCGAACCGATAAGCGATGCGACGATCGAACAATATCGATCGCTCTGGGCTAAAATCCGAGGCTCGGTCTAGTGGGAGACCAAAAATTCGTTTTCGCCAACACATCAAATGCAGTGCAAGCGATCGGCTCTTGTTGAACCTGCTTTTGTCCCACGTTCGCACTAAATTCGCACGTATACGTCGCTAACAGTTCACCTTGTGGCTCAAATATCCGCAAATTGTAGCCATAATCGCTCGTAGCTTTGCCAAATCGTCTGATAAATTCAAATCGCTCAAAGTAATCCAACCCGCTCCAAAGTTGAGCATTCACCACAAGATCCACGCGATTCGGCTCAGTGGCTCCATTACACGCCAACCATCCACTAATCAAGCGCCGTCCAAATTTATCTTGTGCGGCAATCTGATCCCGAACGAACCACAGACTTGGCTGCGTTAATCCTGATTGATCGATCGTAGTACTGGTAATTCCTTCGGTCGTCTCGCTACACATTCCTTGCTGAAACATCTCTGGCTGAAAAGGTGTGGTCGAAGCTTTCAGCGCTGAATTCGCCAATACACTCTGACTCATCAAGCCTACAATCAGGCTGACTCTTGCAAAATGGTGTAACACTTGTGTCATATTGAGTTCGATTAGTTTGCCGAATTGACGCGATCGAGTACGCGAAAGTGCCTACTCCTGTTTTAATGTAATTCCTCTCAAATTCAAATGTTATGTTCGATCCGCTTCGTCCTTTAAAGTACTTGCCTTGGATTGAGTTGCTGCAAGTGTCGCTGTTTACGATCGGTTTGACGATCGCGATCGATGTTCTCTTTTTCCAATTGGTGAGGGTTCCAGCCGTTTATCCGACGATCGCTCAACTGTTCAATTCTCCTTTCGGCTTGCTGATTGCATTAGGAGCCGCTGTGGGTGTGGGAGCTTTAGCGGTTGCGATTATGGAACGCTGGTTTCGTCAACTTGTGATTACGAACACGACTTTGTGGGCATTAGTGCCTTGTCTTGGCTTATGGTTATGGCTGCGATCGTTTCTGACGGTCTTTCCGCAGCTACTTACTCCGGTTCTAAGTTTTGAATCGCTTGTGTGTATCATTTTGGGTGTGTTTTGGAAAGGAAAACCCTACTGGCGGTGATCCAATTTGCTCTCGCAATACGCTACCGTAGTTTCAGATCCCTAAGAATTCAAGAACGATGATTGCTCTGTACTGTGTTTTGCTCCTTGCGATGCTGGTTGGAATTATTGGCGCAGTCGTTCCTGGCATTCCTGGAACCAGTTTGATTTTGGCATCGATCGTGATTTGGGGTGCAGTTCGTGGCTTTGCTGATTTGACAGTCCCATTGGTAGTCGGGATTGTTGTTTTTGTTCTCAGTTTAGGAATTGATTTTCTAGCAACGTATTGGGGCGCGAAAAAGGCTGGAGCTAGTAATTGGGGACAGATTGGCGCATTTGTTGGATTTATTCTTGGGTTTCTCGGATTTTTGCCAACTTTACCGATCGGGGGTCCTTTAGGTCCGATTATTGGATTGTTTTTTGGTCCGTTGGTCGGCGCGATCGTGGGTGAATTTCTCTATCGCAAAGATGCCATGATTGCGATCAAAGCGGGAATCGGGATTGTAGTGGGTTCTGTTGTCGGCAACTTGATTCAGGGCGTTTTAGCGCTTGTCACTGTTGCTGTGTTTATCTTTAATACATTCCCGCAAGTTCAGGCAGCAGTCCATTTTGCAAACTAGATTCGAGCAATCCAACGACTCGCGATCGGCATTCTCCATCCGGTTCCAAAAGCGCGATCGGTGACTTTTAATCCGGGTGGCGCTTGTTTGCGTTTGAATTCTGCAATTCGGACTAATTTCACGACTCGTTCCACGATCGCGGCTTCATGTCCAGCAGCGATGATTTCGGCTGGTGCTTGATGCTGATGAATATATCGATCGAGAATGTCATCTAAAATCTCATAGTCCGGCAGCGAATCTTGATCTTTCTGTCCTGGTTTCAATTCTGCACTCGGTGGCTTCACTAAAACGTTATTCGGAATGATTTCTCTAGATCGATTAATCCATTTACAAAGTTTGTACACTTTCGTTTTTGGAACATCTGCGATCGCGGCTAATCCTCCATTCATATCACCGTATAACGTGCAATATCCCACAGCAATCTCAGATTTGTTACCCGTTGAAACTAAAAGATGCCCAAACTTATTCGAGACTGCCATCAACAAAGTGCCACGAATTCGAGATTGCAAATTCTCTTCAGCTAATCCGAACGGTGTTCCTGCAAACAACGGATCGAGTGTTCGATCGAAGCATTCCATCACAGTGCCGATCGCTAATGTTTGCGTGTGAATTCCCAGATTTTGAGCCAGATCTAGCGCATCTTGAATCGAATGATCTGAACTATACGGCGAAGGCATGAGAATTCCGAGAACGTTCTCTTTTCCAACGGCTTCGGCTGCGATCGCTGCTATCAAAGATGAATCAATCCCACCGCTCAAGCCCAAGACAATCTTAGAAAAACCACATTTTCGAGCATAATCCCGCACACCCAGAACCAATGCTGCCCAAAGTTCCGCCTCTTCACAGTCGGGAGCAGATTCGATCGTACTTTTCTCAAAGTCCTGCCCATTGTATTCAATCACCAACCAATCTTCCTCAAAGCCGATCGCTCTTGCAATCAAGTTGCCGGATTTGTCGATCGCAATACTCGCTCCATCAAAAATCAGGTCATCATTTCCGCCCACCTGATTCGCATAAATCAATGGCTGATTGAATCTGACGGCTCCGTGTCGCAACATTGCTTCCCGAAGTTTTTGCTTGCCAACTGTATAAGGTGAAGCGGAAAGATTGATCGTAAAATCTACACCTGCTTGGGATAAATCCGCGATCGGGTTCAAGTTGTAAGTTCGCTTTCCCCAAAATTCCTCATCATTCCAAAGATCCTCACAGATGGTTACACCAATCCGAAGACCATCTAGCTCAAAATAATTCGCCTCGTGTCCCGGTTCAAAGTAGCGATCTTCATCGAACACATCATAAGTTGGCAACAATCGCTTATGGAAGACTTTTAGAATGTTGCCTTTCTCAATCAAAGCCACACTATTAAACAATGGCTTTCCACCTGTCGAAATTGCGTTGGAATTCGGCTCAACCGTTCCAACTAACACTGCTACACCTTCAGGCAAATTCGATGCAAGCTCCGAAAGTGTTCTCGTCATCGTTGTGGCAAAGCTTGGATCAAGTAACAAATCGCGGGGCGGATAGCCACAGAGTGAAAGTTCGGGCGTTAGGAGTAAACGAACTCCTTCAGAAGCAGCACGATCGGCAGCTTTGAGAATTTTATCTGCGTTACCTTGGAGATCTCCGATCGTAGGATTGAGTTGTGCGATCGCAATTTTCATGATGATGTTGAGTCTAAAATTTGCAAGATTTCTAAGATTTGCGGCTTGAGGTTGGGTAATTCCATTTCGATAATTTCCCAAACAATATTGAAATCAACTCTCAGATAGTCGTGAACTAATACATCTCGAAATCCAGCCATTCGTCGCCAAGGAACGTTTGGGTAGGCTTGTTTGATTTCAGAAGAAAGATTTTTTGTTGCATCGCCGATCACTTGAAAATTTCGCACAACAGCATCTTGGATCATTCTGGTTGCTTCAAATACTTCTCGTCCGCTAGAAGTGTATTCTTCGATCCGAGCAATGCACTCTGCAATACAAGCGACGTTTAATCCATCATCAATCATAGAGAAATCGCCTCTTTCAAAACTCGATCGCGGATTCTCTCATGCAGCATTTTCTCAGTTGCAACATCCACTTCTCGCCCTAATAAATCCTCAAGATCTTGAATCAATCCAACAGGAAACCAAGAACTTCGATTTTTTCCCATTTCAACTAAGAAGTCTACATCGCTTTGATCGTCCGCTTCACCTCGTGCAACTGAGCCAAAAACTCTGACATTATAAGCACCATGCTTTTGCGCGATCGCTAAAATCTCGTCTCGCTTATCGGCTAATAGTTCCTCGATTCCAAGTCCCATAATTCTGAACTCAAATAAACACTAAAGGCTTATCTTTGAACGGCGCGAACGCTTCAGCATCAAATCGATATAAACTGGCAGGTCGTCCCGCTCCTCTTGAAACTTTTACACCCGTGTCTGATAGAAATCCGAGTTTTAATAACCGCGATCGAAAATTAGAATAATCCGAAAAATTCTCTCCTAAAACTGTCGTATAAAGCTGAAATAAATCGCTCAATGTAAACAGTTCAGGCAACACATCAAATGCAACCGGACTGTATTCTAATTTGTTTCTTAAACGACGATGACCATACTCCAAAATCTTGTTGTGATCGAATGCGAGTTCAGGCAATTGATCGACAGGATACCAAGCAATTCCACTCACTCCATCTGCAATCAGTTCAGCTTCAGCAAATCGAACTAAAGCAAAATAACTGACTGATAAATAGCGGACTCCATAACTTTCGTCGGATTCACGCGGATCGCGCTGCGGACCTCCAAACGTATAAAGCTGCTCTAAATACAGATTTTTCACTCGAATCTTTTCTGACAGAATTCGATACGCTGCATCTTCGAGCGATTCGCCTTTTCGTACCAGTGTTCCTGGCAAACACCACTGTCCTAAAAATGGCTCCTCATGCCGCATGACGAGCAAAACCAACAATCGATTTTGCGCCGTATCGACTGAAAAGATCGCGTTATCGACACCCACCCTGAAATCTGCAAGCTTCTCCCCCATTAGTGAACTGGTTGTTTTTCTGTGTGTGCGTGGCATTGATAAAGTTGCTCCCGATCGATATAAGCCTGAATCGAAGCTGTCACCCCGGATAAGTCACAGCCCTCGCGATACGCAGTCGAAGACACATCAGGAACCGATGCTGGCGCGATCGTAATCTTCGCCCCGATTGCTTCTAACTGCTGTAAATCTTCTGGTTCAAATTGATAGCGCGATCGCGGAATCACTAGAACCTCAACGCGCTGCAAGAGTTCCGCCACACGATACCATTTCGATAACTGTCGGGCGACATCAAATCCTACAACTAAAGTCAATTCTGCATTCGGATAGCGCTCTCGAATGCGATCGACCGTCACGATCGTTCTCGGATGGCTCAATTCTGGATGCACCTGCACAGTCGGACAGTTCAATTCATCTACGAGAACTTGTAACATCGCGGTTCGTTGCGATAGCTCAGTTTGATGAGACTTAAACGGGTTGTCTGCTGCCCAGACTGCAACGCGATCGAACTGTCCAGAGAGCCAGCGCAAAATCTCTAGATGTCCGGTCGTGGGCGGATCTGCACTGGTTCCAAAGAGGGCAATTTTCATCATGGGTGTCTCCGTTGGCGAGTGCGATCGGTTAATTCTGAAAGCGCTTGGGATAGTTCGACCGGAAGCGATGTTGGATGTTCAAGCTGTCGAACGGATTCCGGCAAGCTTTCAACATTTGCAGTTGTGCGATCGCGAATTTGTGCGATCGTTTCTGGTTCTAAAATTCGCTGTCCTTGCTTGAAAACTAATTGTAATAAAGGAACTTCTCCGTTTGCATCTTCGGAGATCAGTCCTAAGCGATCGCTCACTCCCGATTTACGAAAAATCTGCTTACGTCCTGGATATGTTACTTTTCCAGTCGCTTCTTTCATCACTGGAATTCCATCAATTTCAACCAGCTTGTACACGCCATTTACAGGCGCACCCGTGACTAATTGCGTTCCCAATCCATAACCATCAATACAAGCTCCATTTGCTTTCAATTCTGCAATCCGATATTCATCCAAATCGCCACTGGCAAAGATGGAAACTCCGGGTAAGAGCGATCGGACTTTCTTCGACAATTCCAACAGATCGCCCGAATCAATTCGCACTCCCGCAAGCTGAATTTCTCCGGCTTTCAGTTGTTTGGAAAGCGTTTCTGCTGCTGCGATCGTGTCATACGTATCAATCAATAGAGGCGCACCCGGAAAATAGCGATGAAATGCGGTAAAAGCTTGGGATTCAGTACCTTCGATCGCATTCAACGCCATCACTAACGAATGTGCCATTGTCCCCGTCGGTTTCCGTCCCAACTTCAACGCTGCCAACACATTCGAGGTTGCATCTAATCCGCCTGCCAACGCCGCACGAGCCGCCCAGATTGATCCTTGTGGACTAAATGCCCGTCGAGTTCCAAACTCTAGTAAAGTCGCCTCTTTGCCTGCAATATCTCGCATTCGAGCCGCACGAGTCGCAACCAAAGTTTGATAATTAATCGTATTGAGCAAATAAGTCTCAGCAATTTGAGCCTGCCACAATGGAGCCTCAACTCTCAGGATAGGTTCATTTGCAAAGACCGCTGTTCCTTCTGGGACTGCCCACACGTCTCCCTCAAATCGCGCTCCTTTTAACACCGTCCAAAATTGTTCGGGCGCATGATCAAAAATGCCCGATGATTGTAAGGCTAAAATCTGAGACTCATTGAATTGAAACTGCTCTAAATAGTTCAATGCTTGTGCGAGTCCCATTGCGATCAAATAGCCAAATCCTTTGGGCAATCGCCGGACTGAAAGTTCAAAACTGGCACGTCGTCGATCGAGCTTTTCTCCGACATAACAAGCTGACATGGTTAACTGATATAAATCAGTCAACAAACTGTAATCTTCTGGGCAAATCACGAGTGCGAGATCTTCCACCCAAATTCTCCTTAGATTCAAAAGGGTTAATCAGAGTTAGGGGGCAGCTTGTCTTAAATTATAGTTGATTTAACCAAAAGTCAAGACCTGAAAAGGAGAAAGTTCTTCTGGAACTTGAGCCATTTGGCAGAGGTTATGGTGAAGAGAACAGAAACTATTGATATAAATGATTGAATTTCTCAGAATATTCGTGTAAAGAAACTGTTGCGATCGCACAATTCTCACTCCAGTCTTTGTAATCTTATTAGAAGCAAAAATACGAAATTTCAAGAAGGAAAAACGAGCGCAACTTTCTTCTAAACAATTGATGCGATCCCTGGTAAACCATTGGAGAATTTTTCATAATAAACCACATGCAGATTCGGACATGAATCATTCACCCAGTTTCGATTGTTTTGCTCCATTTAACGCACACTAATTAGAGGTGATTCTTATGGCGATTCCAAAGGTCGTAGAAGAAGTGATGGACTATTTTTCGGGCGCTGTGACTCGGATTTTTGGCTTGAGTGATGATGCTTATCCTGGTACTGGAATTCAACCGTTTAGCGGCGATGTTTATGACAAAAAACATGTGAAGAAACACTTTGAGCGCTAACACAAAATCGCTCATGGATTCTAGATCAGTGATATTCCCCTGGCTGCTTAAAAGTAGGTCAGGGGATTTTTCGTTTGATCAGTCTTTTTGAAGCTATCAGATTGTTGTAGAACGTCATCAAGGTTCTTTTGCAATGTCAGTCTCAACTGAACTGCGGAACAGAACTTATCATCGAAATTCCGCTAAGTTTTTCACCCAACAAGAATGGGCTGAAATAGCTATAAGAGGATGTTTGAAAAGCAATCGTTCATCGCATTCACCCGCCCGGAAATGAATCTCCGGGCTAATCGGGGGCAGCCCACTAAACTGGGCTAAGGAGATTTATCGAAAACAAATTACCCGCTGTCTTCGGCTTCGCTCAGTCAGCTAGAGATCGCGCCCTGAGCGAAGCCGAAGGGCAGTCTTTCAAGCGGTAAGCTCTTTCGTAGAAATCTCCTAAGAACTCCGTATGACTCTCTTAGCCCGCTTCAGCGGGGTTTCCTCTATTAGCCCGGAGATCAATCTCCGGGCGGACTCGCAACGAAGCAAAGCCGCTTTTTATACTTTTCAAACATCCTCTAATGTCTCGATCTCAGGTTCAATAAAGAAGCCATCAGAGATCGAGGTTGATATGTTGAGAGTGTTTGCAGACCGAGGCGGAACGTTTACGGATTTAGTAGCTGTAACGGACAATCCAGCGATCGTCGATCGGCTTTCAACCTATCCTGAGCGATTTCAGATCACATCGCTTGCTGATCATTCGTGGATTATCCTCTACAAGCTGCTTTCAGAACAGCCTGAACAGTATCAAGATGCAGTAATTCAAGGGATTCGAGACATTCTCGGACTGAGCCGCGATCAATCTATTCCTGCTGGCATTGTAGAAGTCGTAAAAATGGGAACGACGGTTGCCACGAATGCGTTACTAGAACGTAAAGGCGAGCGAACCTTACTTTTGATCACCGAAGGATTTCGAGATGCACTGTCGATCGGCTATCAAAATCGCCCCAATATCTTTGCGCGTCAGATTGTTCTACCTGAGCGAGTGTATGAGCGAGTGATTGAAGTGAAGGAGCGCTACACAGCACAGGGAGAAGAGATTGTGCCGATCACAACTGGGGAAGAAGCGCGACTCACAACAGTGCTGCAAGAAGCTTACAAAGATGGAATTCGAGCCATTGCGATCGCATTCCTCCATAGTTATCGCTATCCTCAACACGAACAGCAGATTGCAGCACTTGTTCGCAATATTGGCTTTACTCAAGTTTCGGTATCTCATGAAGTGAGTCCATTGATGAAACTCATTCGTCGAGGTGATACGACTGTCGTAGATGCGTATCTTTCTCCGATTCTCAGGCGATATGTGGATCAAGTGGGAGCAGAACTACGATCGACGACAAAGCTAGAGTTTATGAAGTCAGATGGCGGATTAACTGAAGCAACGCGATTTCAAGGAAAAGATAGTATTCTTTCAGGTCCCGCTGGTGGGATTGTTGGAGCCGTTAAAACGAGCATTGCAGCAGGATTTGATAAGATTATTGGCTTTGATATGGGTGGCACTTCAACGGATGTGTCTCATTTTAATGGTGAGTATGAGCGCACATTTGAAACGGAGGTCGCAGGAGTGCGATTGTGTGCGCCAATGATGTCGATTCACACCGTCGCAGCGGGAGGTGGTTCACTCTTGCGGTTTGATGGATCGCGCTATCGAGTGGGACCAGAATCAGCGGGAGCGAATCCGGGACCTGCTTGCTATCGGAAAGGTGGCTCGTTAACCGTGACGGATTGTAATGTTCGGTTAGGTAAAATTCAGCCTGAGTTCTTTCCGCAAGTGTTTGGAGCAGAGGGAAACTTACCGCTCGATCGAACAATTGTGGAGCAAAAATTTGCTGAACTTACCGCAGAAATTCAAGCAAAAACTAGAGATACCCGCACTGATGAAGAGGTTGCCGCAGGATTTTTAGAGATTGCGATCGACAAAATGGCAAATGCGATCAAAAAGATTTCGGTGCAGCGTGGCTATGATGTTACACAATACACGCTCTGTTGTTTTGGGGGTGCAGGCGGACAACATGCGTGTTTGATTGCAGAAGCGTTGGGCATGACAAAGATTTTTATTCATCCATTTGCTGGAGTCTTGTCAGCGTATGGAATTGGATTGGCAGATGTGCGAACTTTGAAAGAGAAAGCAGTAGAAGCCGATTTAAGCAGTGTTTCTGAATTAGGACAAATATTGACTGCGCTCGATTCAGAAAGTCGAGCGGAAATTATTGCTCAAGGAGTGAATCGCGATCGCATTGAAACAGTATTCAAAGTTCGGTTGCGGTATCAAGGAACCGATTCTGCTTTAACTGTAGAGTTCGATCGAGCAGAAACAATGAGACATCAATTTGAGGCACTTTATCAGCAGCGTTATGGCTTTTCGATGCCCGATAAAGGGTTAGTCGTCGAAGCGGTTTCTGTAGAAGCGATCGCACCTGCAACACCTATCACAGAGCCTTTACTATCTGCGGATAGAACGATTCCCCTAAGTCCAATTTCAACCGTTCAGATTTACGCAAAAGGAACTTGGCATGAAACTCCGGTCTATCGTCGCCAAGATTTGAGAGCGGGCGATCGCATTTCTGGAGCAGCTTTAATTTTAGAACCAACTGGAACGAATGTGATTGAACCAGGATGGTGTGCTGAATTAACTGAGCAGAACTATTTGATTCTAAATAGAATTGCTGAAGTTAAAGAGAGTTCATCTGTAGAACTATCTGCAACTCCTGATCCAGTGCTTTTGGAGATTTTTAACAATCTTGTTCGTGCGATCGCAGAAGAAATGGGCATCACGCTGCAAAACACTAGCTACTCAGTCAACATCAAAGAACGTCTCGATTTTTCCTGTGCTATCTTCGATCAATCCGGGCAGCTTGTAGCGAATGCACCTCATATTCCAGTGCATCTCGGCTCGATGAGTGAAAGCGTGATTAGTCTGATTCGAGCAAAAGGCAATACGTTAAAACCTGGAGATGCGTTTGCCTCGAACAATCCTTACAATGGTGGTACTCATCTACCAGATATCACTGTCATTACTCCAGTGTTTATCGCGGATAGTTCTACACCGATGTTTTATGTCGCTTCGCGTGGACATCATGCTGATATTGGAGGAATTACACCTGGATCAATGCCTCCTCATAGTCAATCGATCGACGAAGAAGGTATCTTGCTTGACAATGTGCAGATTGTCGATCGAGGAAAGTTTCAAGAATCAGAACTCTTGGAATTGTTAACTTCTGGCAATTATCCTGTTCGCAATCCAGTACAAAATTTAGCAGATTTACAAGCCCAAATCGCAGCAAACGAGCGCGGTGTACAGGAGCTTCGTCGCATTGTTGAACAATCTGGTTTAGACGTGGTTCAAGCTTATATGCAGCATGTCCAGAACAATGCAGAAGAATCGGTACGACGAGTCATTGACGTGTTAAAACCTGGTCGTTTTGACTATCAAATGGATGATGGTAGTCAGATTTGCGTGGATATCACGATCGATCGCGCTGCTCGTTCCGCCTGTATCGATTTCACAGGAACATCTTCTCAGCGATCGACGAATCTCAATGCGCCCTTAGCGATTTGTAAAGCCGTTGTCCTCTATGTGTTTCGGACATTAGTAGAGGATGATATTCCCCTCAATGCTGGCTGTCTTAAGCCTCTAGAAATCATTGTTCCAGAAGGGTGTTTACTCAATCCGCGTCCTCCTGCTGCTGTCGTGGCTGGAAATGTTGAAACTTCGCAAGCGATCGCGAATGCGCTCTATGGTGCATTAGATGTGATGGCGGCTTCTCAAGGCACAATGAACAATTTCACCTTTGGGAATGAGCAGCATCAGTACTATGAAACGATTTGCGGAGGATCAGGAGCAGGTTCAACATTTGATGGAACGGATGCAGTTCAAACTCACATGACGAATTCGCGGCTGACTGATCCAGAGGTTTTAGAGTGGCGATTTCCAGTGTTAGTTGAAGCATTCTCGATTCGATCGAACAGTGGCGGAATGGGCAAACATCAAGGTGGAAATGGAACGGTTCGGCGTATTCGATTTCGGGAAGCGATGACGGCTGCCATTCTATCGGGTCATCGGATTGTTTCTCCATTTGGGTTAGCAGGAGGGGAATCGGGGGCAGTTGGGCGTAATTTTGTGATGCGGCAAGATGGCTCGATCGAGTCGTTGAGTAGTAAAGCAGAAGTATTGATGGCTCCAGGGGATGTCTTTGTGGTTGAAACGCCTGGAGGTGGGGGATTTGGGGCGAGCTAAAGAATCTCGATCGTGCCTTGTTGTCCATCAATTCGGACGCGCTGCCCGTCTTGCAAAATTTCAGTGGCATGAGTCACATCCATCACTGCTGGAATTCGATACTCTCGTGCCACGATCGCGCCGTGTGAAAGTCGTCCGCCAACTTCTGCGATCAGTCCTCCAACTCGTGCTAGAACAGGCATCCAACCCGAATCAGTGTAGGGAACGACGAGAATCGTTTCACGATCGACATTCAATGAGCCATTGAGCGATCGTAGAATTCGGATAGTTCCTTCGACTTGTCCGACGCTTGCTCCAATGCCCTGCAATCGATTCGAGGCTTGCCAGGTTGGAGCTTGAGGAGTAGGAGGATCATCGCCATAGACTAACTGTGGAATGGGTGAAAGTTGTCGATCGTGATCAAAGCTCGATCGACGTTGTTCTATCAATGCTGCAAAGTTGGTGTTTGAACTACAAATTTCATCGTAAGTCAGGAAAAAGATATCACCGGATTGTTCTAGAACACCGGAATCTAACCAGCGCTTCTCAATCTCGATAAATCTCCAGCGAAGTTCTGCTAATAATCGGCTGTAAACTTCGGTCACTTTGCCTTTTAGTGCAATTCGTTGCTGCACTCCTTTGTTCTTAATTTGCGGTGTGGGCGGCTCAGGAGAAGGATTTAAGCAGAATTGTTTGAATAGTTCTTGAACAGGTTGCGGCTCTTCTCGCCATGTTGGAACAGCAATATCTGTACCGACTTCGCTTAAGTAGCCGTATTGATTTAACAGTTGATCAAATTGCTCTAAGATTGCTTGTCCTTGTTTTGTTTGGGCAAGTTGGCTAAAGACATCTTCCTGTACAGTTCCGACCCTCGATCGAGCAGAATTCGCAAGATTAGACAGCGATCGAAGTGCGGCAACTTCTGGCGTATCCCGATTATCTAATGCTTCATCTGGAACTTTGAAGATAGATCTTCTCAGTGCTGCACTAAGGGGCGCAAGAATGCTGTAGTAAGTTGCTCGTTCTAATAGCTCAAGGATTTGTTCGATCTGTTGTAGAAGCTCTGGAACAGATAGCGTGTCGATCGATTGTTCTAACTTCTGAAGCATCGGATTGAAGTAAAGCTGCTGATCGCGAGAAAAATCTTTCTCTAATCTCATCTCTCGCTGAAGTAATCGCAACAATCCTGGAACATTTGAAATCGTCGATCGTAGGGGTGGCTTGCTAAACTTCGCGCCTCTGGTTAGAAATTCTAAGCTTTCTGCGGGTAGTCCCATTCGTCTAAAAATTTGCCCTAACAATGAAGCATTGAAATAAGCGTGTGAATAGTGCAGTGTTGCAGTCTCGGTAAAATCTAGACCAGAAGCGCGATCGCCAAGTACGATCGTAAAAATCTTTCCCCAAACCCCGCACGTGAGCGGACGATTGATCGACCAGGTGAGCGGACGAATTGCGCCAGGAATCACTTCTGCGGCGATCTTGCGAGTCCAAATCGGAAATAGAGTCGTAATCGATCGAGATTGCAATACCCACAATTGGTTTCCATCAAAGCTCCATTCAATGTCCTGCGGCACACCATGAAAATGTTCCTCTAAATGCCGAGCTAGATATGCGACTTGCTGAATCACTGATGCTGGAACAGTCCCCTTACCTTCCACTTCTAAGGTAATTTCTTCTGGTAATTTCCAATCAGTCCCGACTTCTCGAACCATCACTTGATAGCTCTCTGGAGTCACTTGTCCTGAAACAACACGATCGGCATTTCCCGGTAATGCTTCAATCAACACTGCATCGCCTTGTCTTGCAATTGGATCTCGACTAAATGCAACGCCCGAATACACACCTCGAATCTGTTGCTGAACTAAGACCACCATCGAAGCCTCTGCAACATTACGATCGCGTCGATACTTCACCGCTGATTCTTGCTCATACGATTCCAAACAGCGCACGATCGCAGGTAATAGCAATTCTTGACGAGTAATATTCGCGATCGATTCATACTGCCCTGCTGCTGAAGCTGATTCTGCATCTTCTCCAATTGCTGACGATCGCACAATCAAAGGATTCTCTCTAGAAGGCTGCAATGTTTCAATTAATAGCTTCGGATCATCTCCAGGCAACAATACCCAAGCCTCTGGCACTGGATAGCTCGATCGCTTCAATTCCGATAGTGTCGCCGCCTTTTGTCCAACCTTTTCGGCTTGCAAATTCTGATCCAGCGACATCAGCGATCGATCATCCCGAAGAAATTGAAACATAGCTTTCGATCCTCTCTGTACACTGTCTGGTCTCAAATCTAAGTCATCTGGAATCTGGTTATAAATCCACCACAAAAAAGCTGCAAGCCCAATCGAACTCAAGATCAATGGAGTTTCCTGTGGATGTCTTAATGCTGTAATCAACGGAAATAGAACTAAGACACTAAACTTCCCCGATCGACGTTCTCGCAAAATCGTAAATCCAATTCCTCCGATTAGGAACACCAAAAAAGAGACGATCGGATC
Organism: Leptolyngbya sp. AN10; assembly: GCF_050565645.1. Classification (NCBI taxonomy): domain Bacteria; kingdom Bacillati; phylum Cyanobacteriota; class Cyanophyceae; order Leptolyngbyales; family Leptolyngbyaceae; genus Leptolyngbya; species Leptolyngbya sp. AN10. Next base: position 2,345 of record NZ_JBNXVP010000065.1, on the reverse strand, counting down.
ATGCACTACATAGCCCCAAACGACATTGGTTGTCCCTGCTCCTTTGCCGATAAAGTACCGCCCATACACCAATGCAATCAGCGCAATAATTTCCCACTCTGGACTATCGGGAAAGAACGATCGAGCTAACAATACCGCTGCGATTCCCTTCAACGCCTCAGACAATACAGCCAGAACACCAACGCCCGTTCCCCCGTGATAAAACGCCGCTGAAACGCTAATATTTCCCGTTCCAAGCTCCGACAGTCGTTTCCGACTCAAAGCCCGTGTCATCCAACCAATCAGCGGCAATCCGCCCAAAATTGGACACCCGATAAAAATTAGCAGCGAACCCCAAACAGGCATCAAAGACATCACTCGATCGCACCTTCACAACTTCTCGAAGTCTAGCGATTCTTGTCCAATTCCTGCCAAAACTTCCAAATTTCTCTCATTACCGCCACATCACATCTCAAATCTGGATGAGACACACCAGAAAGACAGACAAATTCGGCTCCTCGAACAATCGTTGATTCGACCGTCACGACACCATCATGTCCGTTCCCATAGTCACTCGCGATCACAAGCGTTGGAATTTCTGCGGCAATCTTTTGAGCGATCGCACTTCTATCGATCGCCAAATCCCGCGCAATCCCAATTCCCCAGCCAAATGGATCAACTTTTCGAGCAATGTGCGATCCGCCAATCGGTGCGCCTAGTAGAACAAATGAATGCACTCGCGACCACCATTCAGGATGTCGATCGAGCAATTCTACCCACAATACGCCCCCCATCGAAGTCGCAATAATCCGAATCGGAACCTCTGGATAGTGATGAAGATTTTCGAGAACAACGGCTTGGACACTCTGGATCAGCGGTTCTAAGTAAAACAATGTTCTGACCCAATGCAATTCTGGAGCTACAATCAGCGTCTCTTTCAATTCCAGCGCATACGCTAATCGAGCGATGGTTTGACAGCCAGAAAGATCAGTCATTCCATGTTGAGCAAAAAGAATTGTTTGGGGTTGAGCATTCATACGTTAATCAAAGCGGCGAAAACTTTCTCCACTTTGTTATAGCGAATGGAATTCGAGACTTACCCCAAATTCCATTCGACGATATTATCGTGCTGCACTCTGAGGCAAAGCAGGCTCCAAAATACGATCGATTTCTTTCAACTCGCTTTCACTCAAAGTCACTTCCGAAGCTGCCGCATTATCAACGACTTGCTCCGGACGACTCGCCCCAATAATCGCACTCGTCACTCGCTGATCTCGCAACACCCACGCTAGAGCAAGCTGCGCCATCGAGATATCTAACTCTTCCGCGATCGACTTCAAATCCTGTACAGCGGTTAAAACTTGATCACTGAGCAAATCACTCATAAATCCGTTCATCTTGTCATTTGCTGCCCGTGAATCTTTCGGAATCTCTTCACCCGGTTTGTACTTGCCTGTGAGCACTCCTTGAGCCAACGGAGACCAAACAATCTGACCAATCCCATTCGCCTCACAGAGCGGAAATACTTCAGCTTCGGGTTTGCGCCACAACATCGAATACTGAGGCTGACTCGAAACAAACTTCTCAACATTGGGTAGATCCAAAGCTGCTTGGATTTGGCTTGGACTCCATTCGCTAAATCCAATGTATCGAGCTTTTCCTTGGCGAACGACTTCCGTTAACGCTTCCATTGTTTCTTCTAATGGAGTTTGGGTATCGTAGCGGTGGCATTGATACAAATCGACGTAATCGGTTTTCAATCGCTGAAGGGAAGCATCGATTTGCTTATGAATTTGTGCCGCTGATAAACCTCGATCGACATCTGACATCGGAAAATAAACCTTCGTTGCCAGAATGTATGAAGTGCGATCGACACCCTGCAAAACCTCACCTAAAAGCGATTCTGCTGCGCCTCGTGCGTACACATTCGCCGTATCGATAAAGTTAATCCCAACATCAAACGCTTTATGAATGCAGGCTTCTGCATTTTGGCGTTCTACACCGCCGCCGTAAGTTAACCAAGAGCCAAGAATGATCTCTGAAGCGTTGAGATCACTGTTTCCTAACTTGCGATATTTCATCGTAATTTCTCCGATTGCGATTTGCAGCAATTCTATTGATCTAGCCGAACCATATTAGAAGGCAATCGATTCTTGCCCCTCTATCAGATGAGATAAAATTAACTCAAGCTTATCCAGACCTCAGAGGTGAGAATCATGTCGCCGATTAGAGATGAACTTCCTTAGTGATGTAGAAAACTTTTTGCAGTCTCAAGATGAGAATGTAGTGATTTTAGAGAACTGAATGCGCCGCTCTAAACGAACACGTTTACTTTCGGAGGCACAAGCGGCAGGCGGACTACGACG
>NZ_JBNXVP010000064.1:0-29236 GCF_050565645.1 Leptolyngbya sp. AN10 | reverse complement strand
TCTGCGTGCCTTAACTCGCTACTTATTGTTCGAGAATTGGGATCATTTGCTGACCTTTATGATTGAAGGACTGGAGTTAGAAGTCCCGCCCAACTCCAGTTGATTTTTCATAATGAGAATTGCTGGGATTTGCTGGATGTTTCTCGCATCGCCAGAGGATCGTTGCAGATTAATCTAGCAACGGTTAACTTCGTCAACATCGTTGTAGCTGCCCTGAACATTGTACGCCCTCTTGCTGAAGCGAAACACATTCAGCTTAACTCGTACCTTCCTACAGTGCTGCAAGTGTCAGGCGATTTCAATCGGCTTCAGCAAATGGTGGTGAATCTGCTCACGAATGCGATCAAGTTCACTCCAGAATATGGTCGAGTTGAAGTTGAGCTAGTGCAAGTAGCAGATTACCTGCAACTATGTATTCGGGACACTGGGAAAGGCATTGCGCCTGAATTTTTGCCATTGATTTTTGAGCGGTATCAACAGGGACAGCCAAATACTGGATCAAAAGATGGATTGGGGTTGGGACTTGCGATCGTCAAGCATCTCATTGATCTACATTCTGGCACCATCACTGCTGAGAGCCAAGGTGAAGGACAGGGAGCGACCTTTACCGTGCGATTGCCCCTGCTAGATGCCTCAACCGAGGGTTTAGATGATTCTAGTCGCACTGAGATCAATTCTCTGGACGGAATTCGGATTCTAGTTGTGGATGATGAGCCAGATCAGGTTGATTTGCTGGTGTTTGTGTTAGAAGAAGCAGGGGCGATCGTGCGATCGGCAAATAGGGGGAACTCAGCCCTACCTCTGATTTCACAGTTTCAGCCGGATATTCTAATTAGCGATATTGCGATGCCTGATCAGAACGGTTATGAACTGCTGCGACAAGTGCGGGCGCTCGATTCAGGGCAGAACATTCCCGCGATCGCGCTCACTGCTCATGCAAGCGTTGCCCATCGGGAGGACTCGTTGCAGGCAGGGTTTGCGTATCACTTGGTGAAGCCTGTGGAGCCAGAGGAGGTAGTCAGAAGGATTTTGAGTGTGATTCAGCGGAGGGCAGGGTAATGCCTGAATTTTTCTCTGAGTTGCGGGATCTCTGCGACTCCATGCCCCAATTTGTTTGGGTCAGCAATGCTCAGGGTGAACTGCAATACGTCAATCGTCAGTGGGTGGACTACTCCGGACTTACCGTTGAGCAGAGTCAGAATCCTGAGAACATTGCGGCAACTTACCACCCGGACGATGTGCAGGCAGCCTTCGACCAGTGGGCGATCGCGCTCACCGCACAACAACCCTGTGAAATTGAAGGGCGATTGCGAGCATCCGACGGCTCCTACCGCTGGTTTCTGATTCGGATTGTGCCCGTGCGAGATGACCAGGGGCGAGTCTTACGCTGGTATGGCACTTCAACCGATATTCACGATCGTAAAGTCGCTCAACTCAACGAGCAATTTCTTCACGAACTCGATCAGCGGTTGCGACAACTCGACCGTGCGGAGGCGATGCTTTGGGAAGCGACCCGCAGTGTGGGCAATTACTTGAGCGTCGATCGCTGTGCTTGGCACCGAGTGGATTTAACAAAAGACTTGGTGATGGTTGAACAAGACTGGGCGCGACAAACGCTTCCGAGTGCGATCGGAGTGTATCGCTTGTCCGATTTCATCCTGCCAGAGCTTCTAGAATTGGGCTGTGCGGGTCAATCCGTTGTGGTTTCAGATGTCACAACCTATCCCTACACAGCACCGCTGGCAGAGAACTACGTGGCGTTCGGCTCTCGTGCCTTCGTAACCGTTCCCTGTATTCATGAAGGATGTCTGATTGCCGTTTTGAACGTGAATACGGAAACCGTGCGGCAGTGGCAACCCGATGAAGTGGCACTGCTTCAGGCAATCGTCGCTCGCCTCTGGTCGCTGATTGAGCAAACTCAGATGGTGCAAGCGTTGCGCGACAGTGAATGTCGGTTCCGCACCCTGGCAGACAACATTGCTCAACTGGCTTGGATTGCGGATAAAACGGGCTGGATTTTTTGGTATAACCAACGCTGGTTTGATTACACCGGGACAACTTTAGAAGCAATGCAAGGCTGGGGTTGGCGATCGGTGCATCATCCGGATCACGTCGATCGCGTCGTTGAGCGCATCCGCCACTGCTTTGAAACGGGCGAAGTCTGGGAAGATACCTTTCCCCTGCGGCGGCAGGACGGACAGTATCGCTGGTTCCTGTCCAGAGCAATTCCCATTCGCACTGAACAAGGTCAGGTATTGCGGTGGTTTGGGACAAATACCGATATTACGGAGCGCCGACAAGCAGAAGCCGCCCTTCAGCAAAGCGAAGATCGCTACCGCATGGCAGTAACTTCCGCCAAGTTAGGCACCTGGGACTGGGATCTGACCACGAATGAGTTGAAATGGGATGCCTCCTGCAAAGCGATGTTTGGCTTACCACTTGAGGCAGAGAGCAGCATTGAGCAGTTTTTTGAGGGCTTACATCTAGAGGATCGCGATCGCTTAACCCAAATCGTTCAGACTGCTCTGAACCCAGCTAGTGGCGGTTTCTACGATACCGAATACCGCACGATTGGAATTGAAGACGGCATCGAGCGGTGGGTTGCGGCAAAAGGACAAGCATATTTCAGCTCAACTGGGCAACCCGTCCGCTTTATTGGTACGGTGTTGGACATCACAGAGGTTAAGCGTTACGAAGCAGAACGCCAACGCGCACAACGTCAACTGCAAGACCAGCAGGAGAGATTACAGGCGGCTTTATTTGCCGCAGGAACAGGCACGTTTCGTTGGGATATTCGCACCAATGAACTCGATTGGGATGATAACCTCGATCGTCTCTTTGGATTGCCACCGGGAGAAACAGCACGAAGTCTAGAGTCCTTTATTCAACTGGTGCATCCTGACGATCGCCAAGGGGTGATCGATCTCTGTGCCCATTGTGCAAGTAAGGGCGCAGATTTCGATATGGATTTTCGGGTGGTCTACCCCGATGGCAGCATTCACTGGCTCTCCGATAAAGGCAAAACGTTTTTTGATGAAGCAGGCAATCCGACGTACATGACCGGAGCCTGTGTGGATATTACCGAGCGCAAACAAGCGGAGGCAGAACTCCAACGGCAAACCACAGAACTGATTCAAGCCAATCGCCTCAAGGATGAATTTCTGGCAGCGCTCTCCCACGAATTGCGAACCCCACTAAATCCGATTCTGGGCTGGACAAAACTGCTTAAAGGGCAGAAGCTCACCCCCACAAAAACGGCTGAAGCGCTTGATATTGTTGAGCGGAATGTGAAACAGCAACTGGCGTTAATCAGTGATTTGCTGGATATGTCCAGTGTGATTCAGGGCAAGTTGAACCTGGAATTCCATCCGGTTGACCTGACGTTAATGGTCAATACTGCGATCGAGACCGTTCAGTTTGCCGCACAAGTGAAAGATATTGCGATTCGGGTTTCCTATAGCTTTGCAGATCCCAAATCGCCTGAAGTTACTTTACTTCCCGTTTTAGGCGACCGCGATCGCTTGCAGCAAATTCTCTGGAACTTATTGTCGAATGCCATTAAATTCACCCCCGATAATGGACGAGTGGAAGTCGATCTGTCTATTGTGACGAGTAGAAGTGGGAACCGCTACGCCCAGGTTCAGATTACAGACAATGGGATTGGGATTGCCCCTGACTTTTTGCCGTATGTGTTCGATCGCTTCCGGCAAGCCGATGGCAGTTTGACTCGCCGATATGGGGGATTGGGATTGGGCTTATCGATCGTGCGTCACTTGGTTGAGCTACATGGCGGTACAGTGACAGCGGACAGTCCAGGACTGGAGCAGGGAGCAACGTTTACTGTGAAGCTGAGACTCTGCTCGCCCGTTGAAGCCTGGGGTAATGAGCGCCTCCTGTCGAGCCTCAATCTTCATAGCACAAATTCACGTAGCGAAGGTTCAGTAGCTGATTCATCTTCAACCCAAGCAAATCCCCTATTGAGTGCTACGGGTGCATTAACAGGAGTTCGTGTTCTCATTGTGGATGACGATCAGGACAATGTAGATCTCCTGCAATTTCTGCTTCAACAAGATGGAGCGCGGGTCACAGCTTTTACTTCACCGTTGGATGCACTCGAAAGTGTTGCTCAAAATCCGCCCGATTTGATCATCAGCGACATCGGAATGCCAAAGATGACAGGTCATGAACTGATTCGCGCCGTGAGAGCCTTGCCACAAGGGAAGCAAATTCCGGCATTGGCACTCACGGCGTTTGCTCGGACAGAAGATGAAACAGAAGCGATTCAAGCTGGCTTTCAGACTCATATTGCGAAACCTGTTGATCCACATCAGTTACTAGCAATCGTTGTTCAACTGCTGATTGACTGACAAAAGTATCTTGCTTAGGGCTAGTTCAATTCATAGATTCACTTTGCAAGTAGAGATCGAACTCCTGCTTAATGATGTGGTAGCACTCGCAAGTTGTTTCTTCCATTTCCTCGCGGTTGAGAATGGTGACTCTGCCGCGTGCTGTGCGAATTAGTCCAGCCGTCTGTAGCGTTCCGGTCACAATACTGACAGCTTGACGATGTGACCCAATCATTGTGGCAAGAATATCCCTAGTTAAAAGCAATTCGGGAGTTTTAACGCGATCGTTGGCTGCGAGTAGCCAACGGCACAGCCGTTGTTCAACCGCATGAAAACGGTTACAGAGAGCGGATTGGTTCAGTTGAGTAAGTTTGAGGTAGGTAAATTCCAGTGCTTTTTGGCGAAGCACGGGGGCTTGAGGCAATGCGCTGACAAAATCTTCGGCGCTAAGTTGATAGCCTTTGCCTGTGATGATTACACTGACTTGCCAGGGTGCGATCGCTCGACCCAGCAGCAAAGGCGTTCCCACAAATCCCTCAAATCCAGTTGCTCCAACCTCAACGGTGTCCCCTTCAGCAGTCGAATGCACCCAGGACAGGAGAGCCGTGGTGGGAAAATATACTTGTTGAACAGGTTGGCGAATTCCGCAGAGAATATCGTTCTGTCGAAGTTCAACGGATTGTAGGTGAGGCTGGAGAAGCGCGTACTCATCTTGGGGGAGGGAATCGAGAATAAAATTACCGAGCGGAAGGCGAGAAGCAGGATTCATCATATTTTTTCCTCATCCGTCTTCCACCGGACAGACGTTTCGCACTTGGACTTGGTAGGCTACCCCTATTTACAGATTGGCTTATCAAAGGTTCATTAGCACTATGGGAGTTCCGGTTAACAAACGAATTTTGTGCATAGATGATTCACAGGATAACTGTGAGTTATTGAGTTTCATTCTGTCTGAAGCAGGATATGAAATAGAGTCAGCGCAAAGCCTGATTGGAGGCTTACAGATGGCTCGAAGTAACGAGTTTCAGCTTTATCTCATTGATTTATCTTTCCGCGATGGGAGCGGGATGGATTTGATCGAGAAGATTCGTAAATTTGATGCTGTGACACCGATCGTGGTGTGTTCTGGTGAGGTTCGCGAAGCAGTCCAGGCGGAGGCGATATCGCGAGGCGCTCAAGCGTTTATCATCAAGCCGATCGAGCCGGATGCTTTCGCACAAACGATCATTGAAGTTCTCAATAGTGAGTCATAAATTTAAATTCAGTTCTCCTACAACCCTGATTCCTCAGGGCTTTGAAGAATGATTAACGAAATCTTTAACTTTCGATTGTTACCGCTTTAAGCTTATCCATTCATCGCCCTTAAGCAGTATTCTGAACCTTGTGGGTTATCGGCGTTCCCTGTGAGGGGTCGCATTAACGTCTCGCTTGAGCGTCTAGACCCTTTGCCGATCACCAGGAGCTTAAGCGCATGAATAAAACCAGTACCGACAAGATCAAATCAGCAACTCCGTTCCTCATTTGGTTTCGTCGCTGTCTGCCCCAAAGTTTACAGGGACAGGTTCGACCCTATTTAGATCGCCCTTACCAACTGGCATTGGCGATCCTCGATCGCTGTGATGCTCCCCAACCACTTTCAGTGAAGGAAATTGCTCAAGCTATCGGAGTCGCTCCCCAAACTGTCAAACAAGTGTTGCTCGCCTTAAAGGAAGGGGGCATGACCTTTGCAGTCACCCCCACCACAAACTGGCAATTGAGCCAAGTAGAATCCTCCGCTTCTGTAGATAACGCTCTGCGAGAAACGATTTCTGCTTGTGCATCTGAACACAGCCCGGTCTAACGCCTTGAATACTGCCCCTTCGGATTCTTGTTGATCGTACCCGTTGAAGAGATAACTATGACTCGCCCTATTCAAACCCTTCTGCTCGTGGAGGATTTTCCGCCCGATCGAGAGCTATATCGGCGCTGTCTGATGGCTGATTCAGAGTGCGCTTACTGCTTATTAGAAGCCGATTCGGTGATGGCAGGATTAGCATTGTGCCGTGAAAGAACGATCGACGCAATTCTGCTCGATTACTTGTTGCCGGATGGGAATGGGATCGAGTTCCTACAAGCATTACACGCGCAAAGTAATGGAGAAAGTCCTCCTGTCGTGATGATCACGGGCGAGGGGGATGAACGGATTGCAGTTGAGGCGCTCAAGCTAGGGGCAGAGGATTACCTCGTCAAACGTCACCTCACCCCAAAACTGTTGCAGTTGACGATGCGAAGCGCGATCGAGAACGCTCGGTTACGGTTACAACTGCGGCAGAGTCACGATCGCTTTCGGGTGTCGATCGAAAATATGCTCGATTGCTTCGGCATCTATGCAGCCATTCGAGATGAATTTGGGCGGATCATTGATTTTCGGTTTGATTATCTCAATGCTGCCGCCTTGGAAAGCAATGGGATGACTTCTGCTGACATGAGCAAAACGCTTTGCGAGGTCTTTCCCGCCCATCAAGAATGCGGATTATTTGAAGACTATTGCCTTGTGGTAGAAACCGGAGAATCGCTGGTCAAAGAGAATTTAACTTACTCGGACATCTTTGGAATGCAGCATCTAACTCGCGCTTATGATATCCGAGCGAGTAAGTTAGGCGATGGTTTAGTTATTTCTTGGCGCGATACTACCGATCGCAAACGGCTAGAGCTAGAGTTGAACCAGAAAATTGCCGATTTGGAACAGCAGCAGCACCGCCTGCAACGGCTGATTGATACCGCTCCTATTGGCATAGGGATCGGTACAGCCGAGGGTGAAGTGAAAGTCATCAATGACGAGATGCTGCGTTTACATGACTACACACGGGAGGAATTTGAGCAGCAGGGCATGAACTGGAGGGACTTCACTCCCCCAGAGTCATCTGAGCAGACCGAGCAGGCAATGGAGCGATTATGGCAGGAAGGAAATATTCCGTCAGAGGAAAAAGAGCTAATATGGCGCAACGGTTCGCGATTGCCGATTTGGATCAGCGCGATGCGGTGGCTAGATGGCACAGATGAGCACATCGCGTTTGCGGTCGATTTAACCCGACAGAAGCAGGTAGAAACTGCGCTCCAAGCGAGCCAGCAACGCTATCAGCAATTAGCAGGAGCAATGCCCCAGATGGTCTGGACTGCCGATGCAACCGGAGCAGTGAATTACTGGAATCAGCAGTGGTATGACTACAGTGGATTAAGTGAAGCCGAATCGATGGGGTTAGCCTGTACCAGTACGATCCATCCCGACGATCGCGATCGTACCCTGGAGCAGTGGGGGCAGTCTGTTTTGACTGGAGTTCCCTTCGAGATTGAGTATCGAGTTTGCCGTTGGGATGGGGTGTATCACTGGTTTATTAGCCGGGGAATGCCGACGCGAGATGATCACGGACAAGTAATCGGCTGGATTGGAACGATCACTAACATTGATGAATTGAAGCGATCACAAGCCGACCTGCGCGATCGTGAAGCACAATTGCAAATTGGGGTGCAAGTAGCGGGTGTTGCCCTGGCTCGATTCGATTACAAAACGAATACAGTCGAACTTTCACCCGAAGCGGCTGCGTTGTACGGTATTCCTTCAAACGAATTACTGATCACGCGCAATCGCATCCATGCCACCTTTCACCCGGACGATCGCGCCGAACTCGCGCAACTTATTCAGCAGGTGATTGACCCAGCCGGATCGGGTTGGTTTGCGCGGGAACACCGAGTTGTTTGGCAAAATGGCGAAGTCCGTTGGCTCAGTGTCCGGAAACAAGTATTCTTTGATCGTTCTGGTGACATTCCACGCCCAGACCATGCGATTTTAGCCGCGATCGACATTACCGAGCAAAAACAAGCCGAGCAAAATCGCCTCTTGCTTGCTCAAATTGTTGCCTCTTCAAACGATGCCATCATTGGCTTTACGCCAGAGCAAACCATCATCAGTTGGAATGCTGGAGCCGAGCAAATTTTCGGCTATACCTGTGCAGAAGTTTTGGGGCAAAGTATTGCGATTCTTGCTCCTGTCGATCGTCGTCATGAACCACAGTCGATTTGTGAAAGACTTCAGCGAGGAGAAACGATTGAACAATATGAAACCCAACGGCAACGGAAAGACGGTAGTTTAGTCGATGTTGCCGTGACAATTTCACCGATTAGAACTGAGAAAAATGAAATCATTGGCGTATCGGCAACGATGCGAGATATTACGGCGCAAAAGCAGTTAGAGCAAGAGCGGGAACGACTTCTCAGAGAAGCACAAGCCGCTCGTGAAGAAGCGGAAGCCGCGAACCGCAGTAAAGATGAGTTTGTGGCAGTGGTCGCGCACGAACTGCGATCGCCGCTGAATTCGATCTCTGGTTGGGCGAAATTGCTGCAAGCCCGCAAGCTCGATGAGGCAACGATGGCTAGGGCGCTCGATGCAATTTGGCGCAACACTCAGGTACAGGTGCAACTGGTAGAGGATTTGCTTGACATCTCCCGCATCGTTCGCGGCGCATTGCAAATTACGTTTGCTCCCGTGGACTGGATCACTGTGATTGAAGCTGCTTTAGAAATCGTGCGCCCAATGGCAGACGAGAAACAGATCCAAATCGAAACTCACCTGATGCCCACGCCGCAAATTTCTGGCGAGTCAAACCGCCTTCAGCAAATTGCCGTCAACTTGCTCACGAATGCGATTAAGTTCACTCCAGAGGGCGGACGAGTAGAGGTGCATCTAGAGCAAGCGGATACTCAGGTTGTGCTGTGGGTGCGGGATACCGGAAAAGGCATTGCGCCGGAATTCTTGCCCCACATCTTTGATCGCTACAAGCAGGGGCAGGAGAATACAGGGTCAAAAGATGGCTTGGGCTTGGGACTCGCGATCGTCAAAAACCTCGTCGAACTCCACAGCGGCACGATCACGGCGGACAGTGCAGGCATCGGAGCAGGGGCAACCTTTACCATCTGCTTACCCGGATTAGAAACCCTTACTCCTCGCCCAGACTCCTTCGTGGTTGATGCAACTTCGCTGGCTGGAATTCGCATTCTCGCGATCGATGATGATCCCGATATGCTGAATTTGATTGCCTTCGTGCTACAAGACTTTGGAGCCGATGTAAAAGCGGTGACGACCGCAAGAGCGGCGCTAGAGTGTTTAAGCCAATTCAGACCGGATATTTTGCTCAGTGACATCGCAATGCCGGAAGGCGATGGGTATGAATTGGTGCAGCAGGTAAAATTAAGTCCAGAAGGACAAATTCCCGCGATCGCACTCACCGCGTATGCGAGTGCAAGTGATCGAGAGCGATCGCGTTTAGCTGGCTTTCAGCAACACCTGGTAAAGCCTGTTGACCCGGAGAATCTCGTTGCTGCAATCCTAAGTCTAGTTAGAGGAGAAACCCCGTAATGCCTGATGTACCACCATGATTGAGCCACCGATTTCCTCAGTTAGCTCAACTTGCACCCAGTAAACAGAAGTACACACAAAGCATCAATAGACATCCTGCACGAATCGAAAATGCCCACCGAATAGAATTCGGGGCTACACAAACAAAGTGTCCCTGCGGACACTAACAGCCATTTTTTAGTCAGTCCGCAACGGCGGACTTCGTTTGTATAGCCGCGAATTCTATTCGCCAAGGCATTCATGCAGCAAGTCTAATGCCCTCCGTCCTTTGATAGAAACTAACTTCTATCCTTGGAGGTAGACTTAAACAAGTAATATTTATGCGAGTCCTATCCCAAAACAACCTGGCTAATTCCAGAATTGGTAAAATTGTTCTAATGCACCCTTTTTAAGACAGCAGCATGGCTCAATCTGAACGCACCGTCCTCATTGTCGATGACTGTCTAGAGGATCGGTACACCTATCGGCGATATTTGCTTCAGGATCGATCGCGGCAGTATACGATCCTGGAAGCCGAGACTGGGCAAGCTGCTCTAGAACTCTGTCAGCAAACTCAGCCTGATATTATCTTGCTCGATTTTCTGCTGCCGGATTTAACGGGCTTAGAACTCTTGTCACAATTGCAGGTTCACTTTCAAGAGGTGGCGCTGCCTGTCATTTTGCTCACGGGGCAAGGCAGTGAAGCGATCGCAGTGCAAGCGATGAAAGCCGGAGTCCAAGATTACCTCGTCAAAGGACAAATTAAGCCCAAGGATCTGCGATATGCGATCGAGTCCGTTATCGAAAAATCGAAGCTGCGGATGCAACTGAGGGAGAGTGAGGAGCGGTTAAAGCTGGCGCTGGAAGCCGCTCAGATGGGCATCTGGGAATGGCATATTCAAAGCAATACCGTGATTTGGGCGGAGCAAGTGGGACCGCTATTTGGCTTGCCGCTCGGTGCAACCATACCCAGCTACGAAGCCTTTCTCGATCTGGTTCACCCTGACGATCGCACCCACGTTTCCGAGACAATTCTGCGGGCACTGCAAGAAAAAAGCGACTACACGATTGAGTTACGCACCCGTTGGGCAGATGGGACGCTTCGCTGGATTGAGGGACGCGGACAAATTTATTGTGATGCCAGCCATCAGCCCCTGCGGTTAGTCGGAACTGTGATGGACATCACCAAGTCCAAGCAGGCAGAAGCTGAACGGCTCCAGCGATTAGAGCGAGAACGATTGATTGCTCAGATGGCGCAACAGGTGCATCGATCGCTTGATGTCAACGAAGTGCTGCAAACTACTGTTGATGAAGTGCGGCAGTTCTTGGGAACCGATCGCGTCTTAATTTTTCGGTTGAATGATACAGGGGACGGAACCGTTGTCACTGAATCGGTTGCAGCCGACTGGACGGCGTTGCTTTCGACGGATTTTCATGATCCGTGTTTTGCAGCGAGCTATATGGAACGCTATGAACAAGGGCACGTCATGGCGGTGACAGACATCCATCAAGCAGGACTGCAACCGTGCCATCTTGACCTCCTTGCAGGGTTACAGGTCAGAGCGAATCTGGTTGTTCCCATTCTGCAAGATCACCAACTCTGGGGATTGTTAATTGCTCATCACTGTGCTGCGCCGCGTGAGTGGCAACCCCTAGAAATTGACTTGCTCAAGCAACTGGCAACGCAAGCCGGAATCGCGCTGCAACAGGCGGAACTCTATCAGCAAGCGCAAAATCAACTTGCGGAACGCACCCTAGCGGAAGCTGCCCTGCGCTATCAAACGGATCGGGAGCGACTCGTTTCTCAAATTGCTCAACGGATTCGTCAAACCTTGGATCTAGCAGAGATTCTGAACAATACGGTTGCGGAAGTGCGCCAGTTTTTGAAGTGCGATCGCGCCTTCATCTACCGCTTCAATCCCAACTTCAGCGGTGTGATTGAAGTGGAATCGGTTAGTGCAGGCTGGATTCCACTGCTCGCCGAGATTGTAGAAGATACCTACTTCACCGAAACGAAAGGCGAAGATTATCGTCAGGGACGCATTCAGGCGACCGAGGATGTTTACACCGCAGGCTTAACGGATTGTCATGTTGAACTATTGGCGCGGTTCCAAATCAGAGCCAATTTAGTTGTCCCGATCTTGCAAGGTGAAAAACTATGGGGATTGCTGGTGGCGAATCAGTGTGGAACAGCGCGATCGTGGCAGACGCTCGAAATTGATCTACTTAAACAATTAGCAACACAAGTTGGAATTGCCATTCAACAATCGGAATTCTATCAGCGATCGCAAATTGCGCGAGAACAAGCGGAACAAGCCAGCCGCGTTAAAGACGAGTTCTTAGCTGTTCTCTCTCACGAGCTTCGCACACCGCTCAATCCGATTCTCGGTTGGTCGAAAATGCTCCGGGCGGGCAGACTCAATCCTGAAAAAACGAAGGAAGCACTGCTCACGATTGAGCGCAATGCCAAATTGCAATCGCAACTGATTGAAGACTTGCTCGATGTGTCGTGCATTCTGCGAGGCAAGCTTGGCTTACAAGTCTCTTCGGTCGATTTGGTGACAACCATTCAAGCGGCACTCGAAGCCGTCCGATTAGCCGCAGAAGTAAAACAGATTGCGATTCAGACGGTTTTGCCTGAAACGGCTCTATTTGTAACTGGAGATGCGGGGCGGCTGCAACAGGTGGTGTGGAACTTGCTCTCGAACGCGGTCAAGTTTACGCCCTCGCAAGGAAGAGTCGAAGTGCGTTTGGGGCAGAGTGACACAATGGCGCAAATTCAGGTGATGGATACGGGGAAAGGAGTTAGTAAAGACTTTCTACCTCATGTGTTTGATTATTTTCGGCAGGAAGATGGCGCGATTACGCGGCAGTTTGGTGGACTGGGATTGGGACTTGCGATCGTGCGTCAAATCGTCGAACTCCACGGCGGTACGATCGCCGTGAGTAGTACTGGAGAAAATCAAGGGGCAACCTTTACTGTCAATCTACCTTTGTTCAAGCAGGAAGATCGAGAGAACAATGATTCTAAGTCAACGTCAGCCGACCTTGCAGAGATCATCAATTCTCTAGAAGGCTTAAAAGTTCTGGTTGTCGATGATGATCGGGACTCCCGTGAGTTTGTCGCATTTGTGCTGCAACAAGATGGCGCACAAGTACAAGCCGTTGCTTCTGCTTTTGATGCAATGCAAGTCCTAATCGAATCACAGCCCGATGTTTTAATTAGTGACGTTGGAATGCCAGAAATGGATGGCTATGGGTTAGTTCGACAGGTGCGCCTATGGACACCAGAACAGGGTGGACAGATTCCAGCGATCGCACTGACCGCTTATGCAGGCGAGTATGACCAAAAACAAGCGATCGCGGCAGGATTCCAGCAGCACCTCTCGAAGCCCGTTGATCCGATCGAGCTTGTGCAAACAGTTGCGCGTTTGGGGCATTGCACCGTCAAATAGTTAGAAAATTCCGTCTGCTCTTTAACATTAAGGTTTTTGCTAAAGATTAACTTGTGTCTCGATCGCACCATTCGGCTGACTGAATTGTAGGCTAGGTGGCGTGATGCGGCAAGGTGAAGTAAAAGGTGCTGCCTTCTCCAGGGACGGATTCAAGCCAGATCTCGCCATGATGCCGTTCGACAATTTTTTTGGTAATCGTAAGTCCTGCCCCGGTTCCACCGCCGTATTTCGTGGGTCCATGCAGTCGCTTAAAGATGCGGAAGATGTTGCCTAGATGATGCTCCGGAATACCAATGCCGTTGTCTTTGATGTAGAACGTTGTCACCATTTCGGGCGTTTCTTCGTCATCCACATGGCGTTTGCGCGTGGAACGCACCGGATCTAAGAAGCCGATTTCGACCCACCTGCGATCGCGATCGTTGTATTTAATCGCATTGCTAATCAAGTTGGTAAACACTTCGCTCATTTGGACGCGATCGCACATCACCGTGGGTAAGAGGCGCGGAATGCGAATCTCCACGGTGGCTGGGTCTAGACTAATGCTCAACACATCCAGCACGGTTTGGAGTAGTTCATTCAGATCCGTTTGTTGCAAGTCCAGCTCAACTCGTCCCAGGCGTGAAAAATGCAGCAAGGAGTTGATCAGATCCTCCATTCGCTGCGTTAATCGCACCAGCGTTTGCAGTTTCGAGACACCATCTTCACTCAGCACCTCAGCGTAGTCTTCAATCAGGAAGCTGGAATAGTTGTGAATGCCGCGCAAGGGTTCTTTTAAGTCATGAGAAGCAATGTAGGCAAACGAATCGAGTTCGTTGTTGCTGCGTTCGAGTTCAAGGTTGATTTTTGCCAGTTCGTCAGCTTTGCGGAGGACAATTCCAACGATCGCGCTTCTCAGTTCCAGGATTGCATCAATCTCACACGGCTTCCACGGTAACGACTGTCCGCGCACTGTTTCTTGCCAAGCTGCAAAGGATTTACGGGGCGATAGACGGACTTCCCCACTGTTTAATACTTCGACAGGTTTATTGGGATTGCCGCCCCAACTCACCGTTTGCACGACTTCAGGACGGAACCAAAAAATATAGTTGCGATTGACGCGAGAAATGGCGAGCGCTAGCAGTCCTGAAGCCATCTTACTGAATGATTCAGCAGCAGGATAAAGGCTGGGTAGCTTTGCAGTTGAATACACATTGCCTTCGACTTGCGTTTCGATCCACGCCAGCAAATCACTCAGTTGCTCTTCATCGGGGGTTCGACCGACCGTGTAGAACTGGTTATCCCAACAAATCGCGGCTCCCGTTGCCTCGACCAGTTCCAGGAGATTGGCTTCATTGTTGAGCAAGCCATCGAGTAAATCGTCGTGTTGCGGAATGACTTCGACAAAGTTCGACTGAATCGACTTCAGTTTCATCTTGTAATCTAAGTCTTCACTCTCCTCCTTTGCTGCCAGTTCCATCGACATCACTTGTCCGAGAAACTCACAGGCGGTTCGCACTTCGTAGGTGAGATACTTTGCAGAATCATGGTGACAGGCAATCAGTCCCCACAGTTTCTTGTTCTTAAGCAGCGAAATTGACATTGATGCACCCACGCCCATGTTGTGCAGGTATTCGAGGTGCAATGGCGAGACACTTCTAAGAACAGAAAGACTCAGATCGGTGACTTCATGGGTGAGCGGATTGATCGCTGGAACGAGTTCTGAGGGCTGGTAATCTGCATCAGGAATCAGCCGGAGCCAATTGAGGGTGTAAAGCTGTTTGGCTTGTTTGGGAATGTCACTCGGCGGATAGTGCAGCCCAAGATAGGGTGTCAGTGCATCTCGCTTGGCTTCTGCGATCACTCGTCCTGCGCCTTCTACATCAAACTGATAGACCATGACGCGATCGAAGTCGGTCAACTGCCGCACTTCTTTGACGATCGCATCGCACATTTCACTCAGATTGTGGGCGTTTTGGATTTTGGCGATCGTGCCTTTCACCAGATGATAGAACCCAAAGAAGTCCGTCGGTTCTTTCGTTTGAGATGGCTCTAGTTCGAGGATCAGCGACTCTGCATAGCGATGAATGATGCCATCAAAAACAATGCTTTCCTCCTGATTCTGAACCGTAATTTTGAGGGGATTGACGCTTTCAAAATCTTTTGATAGACAGCCTGCAATCGCATTTAACTGTCTAGAATCGAGCAGGCGACTGAGCGGTTGATTTAACAATTCTTCTGGGGAATACCCCAACAAGGATTTGCTATTGCTGCTAATTTGGACGATCGTTAAATCGGGTTCACTCAACACGAGCAACACCCCATGCGGCTGAATTCTGCCCGGAATGTGAATGGGTTCGCGATCGCAATTGGTTAGGTCAACAGTATCCGGTGTAATAATCTCGGTCTGACTCGTTAGCTGCGGGTCGGGCATAGCATCCTTATCGGGGGAAGTTCTTAAAGGAATATTCAAAAAGGAGTTGTTAGTTCCTCACGTATTCTATCCGGTTCTTTTAGAGCTTCCGTGATGAATTTACAATCGTGGCAATCACACCCATTAAATTCTCCGGAGCGACGGGCTTTGGTAGATGTTCCTGAAAGCCAGCAGCGAGGGCACGATCGCGATCTTCTGGTTTAGCAAAGGCAGTGAGCGCGATCGCGCTGACTTTTTTCCCGGCAGGTAGCTGTCGAATTCTCTGCAATAACGAATAACCATCTTCTTCTGGCATTCCAATATCGCTGAGAAGAATATCAGGACTAAATTTTTGAAATAATTGATAAGCCTGAGCCGCAGAGTTCGCGACGGCAACGATCGCACCATATTCGCTCAACACAAACTGGAGATACTCACAGGTGTCCGGCACATCGTCCACAATTAAACATTTAACCTGGCTTAAATTAGCGATCGTTTCTGTCGGTTTAACGGTTTCTGGCTGAACGCACTCATCAATCAGGGGAAACATCACGGTAAAGGTTGCACCTTGCCCAATTCCAGGACTTTCAACTGCCACCGTGCCGCCGTGTAGTTCGACGAGGTGACGCACGATCGCAAGTCCCAACCCTAACCCATCTTTGGCGCGGGTAGTGCTGTTCTCTGCCTGCTGGAATCGCTCAAATACGTAGGGCAAAAATTCAGTGCTGATCCCTTGCCCCGTATCCTTCACGCGCACAGCGGCTTGCGTTCCAATCCGTTCTAATGAAACGTCCACCTGTCCACCATTTGGCGTGAATTTGACGGCATTCGTCATCAAGTTCGTGATGATCTGCTGCAAGCGGTTTACATCCCCTAAAATGCGCCCCACTTCGGGATCAATCTGCGATCGTAGTTGAATCTGTTTCGCCGTGGCTGCAAGCTGCGTATTTGCGACCACTACATTGATAATTGGCGCGAGATGCACGGGAGCCGCTTCTAAATTCAGTTGACCCCGCAGAATGCGCGACATATCCAGCAAATCTTCGATCAAGCTGGATTGCGCTTGGGCATTGCGCTCGATCGTTTCTAGAGCTTGTTCGACTTTTGCAGCGTCAAATTTCCGCGTGCGGAGTAACTTTGCCCAACCCAGAATCGAATTGAGCGGCGATCGCAGTTCGTGAGAGACGATCGCGAGAAATTCATCCTTGGTACGATTTGCCTGTTCTGCGGATTGACGAGCTTCCTGAGCTTCTGCTAAAAGGTCTATTCGTTCTTGTTCTAGAGACTTCTGCTCCCGAATATCGAGAACAAAGGCAACGCCGTGATCGTCCGATCCTGGCAGAAAGGCACAACCGAGCATGATCGGAATGCGGCTCCCATCTTTACAGATGTATTCCTTCTTGGTTGGTGAACATTCTCCAGTTGTTCGCAGGGTTTCAAACTTCTGAGCATCCTCTTCGTGGTACTCCGGCGGCGTAATGGTTTGATAGTAGATTTCTCCTGCCTGAAGTTCTTCGCGGCTGTAGCCTGTTAAGCCACAGAATGCTTCATTCGCATCGGTAATTTGACCTTGCGTATTCCAGAACAGAATCCCGATTAGATCCGATTCAAATACCCCTCGGAATAGGGCTTCACGCTCATGTAAGGTTTCCTCAGTCCGTTTGCGCTGCGTAATATCCAGGTCTATGCCTGCCATACGGATCGGTCTGCCTGCATCATCATAACAAGCTTGACCTCGGCTCGCTGCCCAACGCACTTGACCATCTGGTAATACGACCCGAAACTCAAGCTCAAAGGGTTCTCCTAAACTGATAGCATCGGTGATCGCATTCAGGACGCGATCGCGATCGTTGGGATGGAGACAATTCGCGAAAGTTTCAAATCGCCCATCGAAACTGCCAGGTTCCAGTCCAAAGAGCGGCTCCATATTGGCAGACCAAATGATTTCGCCCGTCAGAATATTCCACTCCCAAGTGCCCATACAAGCGGCTTCCAGAGCCAGCCGCAATCGTGCTTCGCTTTCCCGTGATGCAATTTCGGCAGCTTCCCGTTCCGCTTCGACGCGCACACGATCGCTGATATCCCGTCCAACCGATTGAAATTCAACAATCCGACCTGCGGCATCGAACAGGACGCGATTTGTCCATTGCTGCCATCCAATTTCACCACTAGGCTTGAGGACTGAATGTTCCTGCGTCAGGATGGGATTGTCAGGGGTTAGCGCATTCAGCAATGTAATTTGTTGACGAACGTTATCTCGATCCGCTTCTGGAACCAGTTGAACTAGGTTCTGCCCGACTAACCGTTCGGGGGACGTTCCAAAATAGTGACTGTAAGCATGATTGATAAAGGTGAGAGTGCCATCGGGGAGAAAGCGGCAAATTAGCTCCGTTTGATCGTGGACGATCGCGCGATAGCGTTCCTCACTTTCTCGTAATGCCTGCTCCGTCTGTTTCAGCGCCAACCGGAGTTCAGCATTCTCGATCGCACTCTTGAGCGTCGATCGTAATTCATCCGCCGTAATGCGACCTTTCATCAAGTAATCTTCTGCGCCGCTTTTAATTGCTTGTACGGCAACGGACGCATCCCCTTGTCCAGACATCATCACGATCGCAGGACAACGATCGCCCGCGATCGCTTTCAATCTTGTTAAAAACTGAACGCCATCTAAATCGGGCAGTAGGAAATCGAGTAAGATGCCATCTAGCTGTTGCAATTGACACAGCGTTAGACCATCTTCTGCCGATTCTGCCTCCAAAATCGTGTACGCCACGTTCGGATCGCTCGACAGATAGCGACGATACGTTTCGCGATCTTGGGAAAAGTCATCGACGATGAGAACAGTTCGTTGGCTTTGCGTCATCATGCTAGTTACAGGTGAACAGGAGAAGGCGCGAGAATGGTTCAAGCTTGCTTAGCGTCGGCAGCAGGACGATTAAATCAAAGTTACCTCATCTTCATGAACTACGATCGCGCCTCATTGGGATTTGCCATCAGAGATATGTGCTGAGTTTACTGCGATTCCGAAAGCAAGAACTGCACAATTAGCAACTCTGGCTAAGGGATAATACCTAGCAGATCAATTTATCCCCTAGCGGTATGTGAAATAGATCTATCCAAAGACCGATTTGCGGTTGTCAGATTATCTGTGTAACAAAACTTAAGAATTCCTTCAAAATCCCTTCAAATTTAGCGTCTAAGCTGCACAAGGCAACCTGAAGGGACAGCTTGCAGATGTGCTTCTCCTGATGCAAGGACAGCACATTTTCACCGTGTTCTGCGAATGCCGCTCATATCTAAGATGCTTACTTGCCCCCATTGTTCCTATGTTCGACTCGCTCTGGCAACTCATACCGTACAGCAAAGGTGTTCTTGGAGTTGGTTTTATTCTCCTACCACGATTGCTAGACGTTTGTTTGCTGAGGAGTCTGTGTGAGAATTCTGCTGATTGAGTCCGAACCTTCGACGGCGGCGACGATCGCCACAGCCCTCAGCGCCCAACAACATTCCATCGATTCAGTTGATCGTAGCCAAATGGCTCTAGAAATGATTCAGGCGTATGACTATGACCTGTTGATTCTAGATGCCGGAACTGATTTAGAGGGTATTAGTTTATGTCGATCGCTGCGATCGCAGAACTATTTTGCTCCGGTTCTGATGTTAATGACCACTGCAAGTAGTCGCGATCGCGTTCAAGCGTTGAATGCGGGGGTGGATGATTGTCTCGTCAAGCCCTTTGATATTGCTGAACTGGTGGCACGAGTCCAATCGCTGCTACGACGGCGGAGTACCAGTTTTACGGCAACCCTCACTTGGGATGCTTTGCAACTCCATCCCGATACTCGTCGTGTCACTTGGCAAAGCATTCCGCTCAATCTAACGGCAAAAGAGTTCCGATTGTTGCAGCTATTTCTAGAAAATCCCCTGAGAATCTTTAGCAAGGATGTGATCCTCGATCGCCTCTGGGATGCTTCAGAAGCTCCGGGCGAAGGAACGGTTGCTGCCCATGTCAAAGGTCTGCGTCAAAAGCTCAAGACGATCGGCATTAGCAGCGAAGTGATTGAAACGATTTATGGTTTAGGCTATCGGCTGAATCCGCCGCCCACAGAGAGACAATCGACTTCGCGCCCACTCCCAGAGCGCACTGCATTGCAACAAGAAATTTTGGCAGAGGTGGCAGCAGTGCAAGCCGAACTGAGAGCGAGCTTAAACGAAGAAATCGCTGTGTTTGAGCAAGTTGCGGCTCAACTCGCCACGGGACAACTAGAGCCAAGCTTACGACAACAAGCACAATATCAGGCGCATCAATTGATTGGAACGCTCGGATCAATCGGATTGCCAGGAGGGTCACAAGTTGCCCAGCAAATCGATCAACTTCTTCAAGAAACGGAATCACTGGGGCAAACAGAGGCGCGACAACTTTTACAACTGGTGCGATCGCTCTCCAATGCCCTAGAAGCAACTCCCGCCGTTGCAATTCCTACGCTCGTTCCCAAAGTTCAGCCCAGTCGCTTGTTGATTATTGATGATGATGTCGTGCTGACCAAGTTACTGAGGCAAGCGGCGATCGCAGCAGGTTTTCAAGTCGAAATTGCTACAACTCTCCAGCAAGGTCGTGAGATTCTGCGTCGATCGAACACCTCAGACACTCCACCACCAAATGCCGTTCTGCTCGATCTGATTTTCCCAGACTCCGATGAAGATGGATTAAGCCTCTTGTCGGAACTTGCTGAACAAAATTCTACAATTCCGGTTGTCGCGCTCACCGTGAGAAATAGCTTGCGCGATCGCATCACTGTCGCTCGTTTAGGCGGACAAGCCTTTCTCCATAAACCGATTTCCCTCACAGAGGTGCTAAGAGTCGTGACCAAACTGCTCAATCCGGCTCCGCCACCGGAAGCGAAGATCCTGATCGTCGATAGTGAACCGAAACTTCTTGAACAACTGATCGAATTATTGCCGCCGTGGGGATTGCAAGTGACGACCTTGGCAGATCCCGAACAATTTTGGGAAGTGCTGACCGCAACAGCTCCGGATCTGCTGATTTTAGCTGTCGAAATGCCCAAATTCAGCGGCATTGAACTCTGTCAAGTGGTGCGGCAAGCTCCGCAGTGGGCAGATTTGCCGATTCTGCTGATGACCCCCTACGGCGATGCGGACATTATTCATCAGGTGTTCGATGCCGGAGCCGATGACTTTGTGGGTAAGCCGATCATTCCACCGGAACTGATTGCCCGCATCACCCGCCGCTTGGAATGGAGCCGCCTGCGCCGCCGGAACAAACCGTAATCCTTTATGAAGCAACCTCCGTTATGACAGACTCCTTACCTCCCATTCTCTTGATCCTCGAAGATAGTGATGAGGATTTTGTGGCGTTTGAGCGCCTTCTGCTGCAATCTCAGATCAACTGCCGTTTATACCGCTTTACCGATGGGGATGAGGCTCTCCGTTTTCTGTTTTGCAAAGGAGAGTACACAGACCCGCGCAATGCTCCCCGCCCATCGCTCATTCTGCTAGACGTGAATCTGCCTGGAACCGATGGTAAGGAGGTCTTAAAACAACTCAAACAAGATGCAGGTCTGAGATCGATTCCCACGATCGCGCTTTCAGGCAGCACCGATCCCAAGGAGATTGAGACACTGTATCACTTAGGAGCAAATAGCTATATTCTCAAACCCATCAATACCGCAAAATTCAAAACAACGATGCAGCTTTTGTTGGAATATTGGTTTATTGCCAGTACACTGCCTCAACGAGACAGTTAGACTTATGCCATACACCATTCTGATTGTCGATGATTCTCCGACGGATCAAGAAATCTATGCGCGTTACCTCCGGCGCGATCCTCAGCATGAGTATGAGATTTGGCAAGCGGAATCGGGAACCGTTGGACTCTCTCTCTGTCAGCAAACTGCACCCGATGTCATTCTGCTCGATTTTTCGTTGCCCGATATGACGGGACTGGAGTTCTTGCAGCAATTGCAGGATCAGCACAGTGAACGCGGTCTTCCCGTCATGATCCTCACGGGACAGGGAGATGAAGCGATCGCAGTTGCCACAATGAAAGGAGGAGCCTCCGACTACTTAATCAAAGGCAAAACGACTCCAGAAAGTTTGCGATTCGCAGTACATCAGGTGATTGAGAGAACCCGATTAAATCAGCAACTCGATCGCAGTGAACGTCGTTTTCATACGTCGATCGAGAATATGATCGATTGTTTTGCCATTTATCGCAGCGTTCGAGATCACCAAGGGAAGATAGTTAATTTCATTGTGGAATACGTGAATGCGGCAACCTGCATGGCAAATTGCATGAGGGCTGAGGAACACATCGGAAAACCCCTGGCTGATTTCATTCAAGATGATTGCTATTCAGAAATCTTTGCCGCCTGTTGCCATGTGGTGGAAACTGGAGAATCCCAACGGCATGAGTTAGTGTTCCGCGATCGTTTCAGCGCGTTTGATATTAGCTTGGCAAAACTCGAAGATGGGTTTGTCGCCTCATGGCGGGACATTACCGAACGCAAGCGTACAGAACTAGCCTTGCAAAAAGCAAATGAGGACTTAGAACAGCACATCCGCGATCGCACCGCCGAACTTTTAGAACTCAATCGCCAACTTCAGCAAGAACTGCGAGAACGTCAACGGGCAGAAGCCGAGTTTCGCGTCTTAAGCGAAGCCGCCCCAGTGGGCATCTTTCGCATTGATGCCCAAGGCAGTTGCACGTATGTTAATCCTCGTGCCCAAGCCATTTGCGGCTATACCTTTGAAGAAGCTGTAGGAGACGGTTGGCATCGCTTCATCCATCCCGATGATTTTCGGCAAGTGTTAGCTCGTTGGCTGGCATCAACCGCAGAACAAACGGAATTTTGTGAAGAGATTCGCTACATTCATCGCGATCCTTCGGAACTTGGCGAAGCCAATCGCACTGTGCGAGTCGGACGAGCGGCAACGGCTCCGATTTACTCTGATTCTGGCGAGCTTATGGGTCATGTGGGCACGATCGAAGATATTACCGAAGCTCATGAGATTGAGCGAATGAAGCGCGAATTTTTGTCGATCGCGTCTCATGAATTAAAAACCCCACTGGCTTCTATCCGAGGTGCATTAGGACTGTTATCGAGCGGACGGCTGATGGACGACCCGGAAACCACTCAGGAAATGATCGACATCGCCAAGGAAGACACAGAACGACTCGTGCGACTGGTGAACGATCTGCTCGATCTCGAACGGCTAGAATCGGGGCAACTCACCCTGACAAAACGATGGTGGAATGCAGCCACGTTAATGCGGCGATCGCTGGAAAGTCTACAGCCACTCGCAGAAGAATCGCAACTGGAATTAGTTGATGAGCCACTTGAAGCCGAGATTTTTGTCGATCGCGATCGCATGGTTCAAACCTTGATCAATCTCCTCGGCAATGCCATCAAATTCTCACCCCCCGGTCGTCAAGTTTGTCTTAAAGCTGAACGGCTTGAACACTCAATTTGTTTTCAAGTCAAAGATTACGGACGTGGCATTCCTCACGATAAACTCAGCCTAATTTTTGAGCGATTTCAGCAAGCGGATGCAGGTGACATTCGAGACTGCGGTGGCACTGGACTCGGACTTGCGATTAGCCGCAATATTGTGGAACTCCACGGCGGACGCATTTGGGTCGAAAGTGCGATCGGCAAAGGCAGCACGTTCTATTTCACCATTCCTGTTCCGTAGCCTTGCGAGTCGCTTAGAACTCATCTGGCTGAACTCCTTTCTACGGATAGATGATAGCGAGAGCGAAAGTGATACTTTAGACAGAGACTAACTTCAATTCGGCTTACGGTATGTCAGCCAAGCGGATTTTGCTGATTGATGATGAAAAACGGCTTGCTAGGGTCATTCAAGCGTGTCTTAGCAAACTGGGCGGTTGGACAGTCACGGTGGCAGCATCGGGGGCGGAAGGACTCGTCAAAGCAACAGAACAACCCGATGCCATTCTCCTAGACATCATGATGCCCGATATGGATGGACTCACGCTGCTGCGGCAACTGAAAGAAAATACCCTCACCCAGGGGATTCCAGTGATTCTATTAACGGCAAAACTCCCTGCAATTGATGCCGACCAAGCGGAATCCCTAGCGATCGCAGGCATGATTGCCAAGCCCTTTGAGCCACTCCACTTAGCCGAGCAGATTGCAGAAATCTTAGATTGGCAGTTGTAATAAACTGAAACCCCCAACCCAGTCGGTTTGAATTTTTATTTCAATGAGGCAAACTGGCTCGATTTTTAAGTTAAAAGTAACAACATGGCTACTCCGTCCACTCGTACCTCTCAAGCCTCCCTTTTAGTGATCGAAGACAGTGATGAAGATTTTGCTGCCTTTGAGCGCATTGCCCGTCGCTCTTTGATCCAAAATCCCATCTATCGCTGCTCCGAGGGGGATGAAGCATTAGCATTTCTGCACCAAGTTGCGAGTGATAATCCAGGTTCAGCGGTTCGTCCATCGATAATCTTGCTTGATCTCAATCTTCCTGGTACGGATGGGCGAGAGGTGTTGCGGCAAATTAAGCAAAACACAGTTCTCAAAACGATTCCGGTTGTCATTTTTACCACATCTTCAAATCCCAGAGATGTAGAAGTGTGCTACCAACAAGGCGTGAATGGCTATCTGATTAAGCCGATCGATGTCGCTCAACTGAAGCGAACGATCCAGCTATTTTTTGAGTATTGGTTTGGAGTCAGTCTGCTTCCTGGTTCAGTTGAGGAATAATCAATCTTCAGCATCAGCAAGCTCTATTTCGATCTTTAGATTCTCTTAATATCCTCCTCTGTCCAGTGATAGATTTGTCAGCAACTTCTGACCGATTAAGCTGCCAATAGCATCCGCAAAATCCGTTAGGTCTGTCTCATAATGGACGTTTCAAATCAGTGCTTCATTTGCTCTCACACTTTACTTCTACAGATTCAGCGACGAGAAACACATTGGTATTGTCGTCATTGTCGCGAACAATTCACACCCTCGTTTCAACGGCAGGTCATGCAGATGCGAACCATGAGAATGAAAGATGCTAAACAGCCGTTACGTCTTCTCCCTTCAAGAACTGAACTCAAAGCGAGTTAAAGATAGCCTACTCACTTGATCCCATAGCTACCTACAGCAATCCGGTTTGAGTTGTAAGATCCGGGAACGCCCCCAAACCCCCAATTCTGGGGGCTAAGACTCTTGTTCCCCCAAGCTTGGGGGCTAGGGAGCACGATCAATCTGGCAATTTACAACTGATTTAGGGTTGCTATAGCCTTTGCACGTCAATCCACACAGCGGTAGAGTGAACATTCTGCTCTAGTAGGATGGCATTTGCTATGAACATTTTCATAGTGGAGGTATCTAATTTGATGATCCTTCCGTGATGCCTAGCCCAATTCCAACACTGCTAGTAGTTGAGGATTCCGACGAGGATTTTGCCACCCTCCAGCGTGTTCTCAAGCAAATTCCAACGTCTTACTCTATTTTTCGCTGTACCAGTGGCGACGAAGCTCTCGCTTTCTTGTATCGGACGGAGGAGCCTGCCGATCGATCGACTCCGCCTCGTCCTTCCATTATTCTGCTGGACTTAAATCTGCCTGGAACCGACGGCTTGAATGTACTAGCTACGATCAAGCAAGATAAAAAACTCAAGGAAATTCCAGTCGTAGTCATGAGCGGCTTTGATGATCCTCAAGAAGTTCAGCGTTGCTACCGCTACGGAGTCAATAGCTATATTAAAAAGTCCTTCAACACCCAGGAATTCGTCTCGACGCTGAAAGCCTTTATTAGCTACTGGTTGCAAAGCGCAGTATTCCCCAACATTGCTTAGGGAATACCACGCCCCATAATCTATCAATGTTCTTATTGCTGCCATAGTTCAGCAATGACAGCAATAAGTGCATCAGGTTCAATCGGCTTCGCAAGATGCCGCTGAAACCCTGCTTGAGTCGCTTGTTGCTGGTTAAGTTCCCCCGCATATGCCGTCAATGCGATCGCAGGAATTTGGCGAACTTGCTCATCAGTTGCAGATCGGACTTCCTGAATCAAAGCATAGCCATCCATTTCGGGCATTCCAATATCGCTTAGAAGCAGATCAGGGGTGGATTGATCGAGATGTTGTAACGCTGCGATCGCGCTATTCGCTTCCTGTACGGTTGCACCCTCCTCCTGCAAAATAAATGCAACTAGCGATCGCGCATCATCATCGTCATCAACCACCAGCACATTTAAGCAATTCAGTAGCCTGCTTGATGCCGGAAGTGGCTCTAAAGGCGTAGAGGCTACCGCTTGATCAGAATGCAGCAGCAATGGCAGCCGCACTGTAAACGTTGCACCTTGCTCCTCTCCTAAACTCGTTGCCGAAACTGTGCCGCCATGCAATTCGACAATCTGACGCACGATCGCCAGCCCCACACCTAAACCGCCAAATTTGCGCGTTGTAGACCCATCTTCCTGCTGGAATCGTTCAAACACATAGGGCAAAAAGTCCGAGGAAATTCCTTTCCCCGTATCCGTGACTTGAATTTGGGCTTGACCCTCCGTTTTCGTCAGACGAATGCTGACTTGTCCCTCGGTAGGCGTAAATTTGACTGCATTCGAGAGCAAATTCCACACCACCTGTTGCAGCCGACCCGCATCACCAGAAACAGGTTCAAGAAATGGCTCAAACTGGGTTTGAATTTGAATTGCCTTAGCTTCTGCGGCTAATTTTACCGTTTCCAATGCGGTGGTAATCGTGGATGCTAAATCAACCGTCGCTACATTGAGAACTAGCTTGCCGCGTAAAATCCGCGACACATCGAGCAAGTCTTCAATCAGTTGCGATTGCAGTTTGGCATTGCGCTCGATCGTGTTCAATGCCTCTGTTATTTTTGCTCCTTGGAGCTTGCCGCTTTGCAGCAATTTTGTCCAGCCCAAGATGGGATTGAGCGGAGAGCGCAATTCATGGGACAGCACCGCCAAAAATTCATCTTTAATGCGATTTGCCTGGGTCAATTCCTCGGTTTGTTGTTGCAGCGATTTAACCAACCGGAGTCGCTCTAACGTTGTCGCTACCTGATCACAAACGACGCGCAATAAGGTTTGTTCTTCAGGGGTAAATTGTGTCCGGCGGCGCGATGCAAACGAGAATGTTCCGATCAGTTGTCCATTCACTAAAAGCGGATAACTCGCGTATGCGGTTGCCCCTAGCGATCGGATCAGTTCGGTTCTTGGATCAATCGACTGCTGCACCGAGTCAAGGATCATTGGTTGCTGAGTGAGGGCAACAAAACCACACACGGCATCCCCAATCGCGAGTCGTTCAAACTGAGCCGCAATCTCCGCTGAAAAACCGCGATAAGCATTCAGCCGCATCATTTTTCGCTCCGATGGCAAGGGCGGATCGCCATCAACCAAGTAATTGAAATAGAAATCCAGTTTCAGTGGCTCGGCTAATTGCTGAAATATCTGATCAATCAACGTTTCGGATTGTTGATGCGCTAATAGCTGACTAGAGGTTGCATTCAGCAGGGCTAATCGTTCATGGCTTGCCCGCAAGGTTGCTTCCGTTTGCTTGCGCTCAGTTAAATCCAGCACAAAGCAAAAACATTTTTCTTGCACTCCTGGTAGTCGGGAAACGCCGACCAGAACAGGCACACAAGTTCCATCCTTGCGCCAATACTCTTTCTCGAAGGGAGCGCAAGAACCAGTTTCCCGAATTTCGGCGATCGCCCGATGATCTACGTCAGCCCACTCCGGCGGAGTCATCTCAGACCAACGCAGCGTCCCCGCTTGCAGGTCTGCACGGCTATAGCCCGTCATGTGCAGGAATGCGTCGTTCGCCTCGATCAAATCGCCGCCCAAATCCGCTACAATCACACCGACAATATTAGAATCGACGAAACAACGCAGGCGAGCATCACTTTCCTGCAACGCCTGTTCTGCCTGATGCTGAGTGGTGACATCGCGTGATGTGGAAAGTAACTGCTTGGGTTTGCCGTGGGCATCCATGATTGGCGCAACGACTACATCCCACCATTTTGCGGTTCCCTTCGCCGTTCGGCAGAAGCCACTGAAGCGTCCTAGCTGTCCTGCTTTCGCCGTTTCAACCGCCGTTCGAGCTGACTCATGGTGGGGATCTTGCCAAAAGTCAGCCCACACCTTACCAATGAATGGAGCAAAATCTGCAATTTCCATCAAACAGAGACCAGGACCGTTCATTGACACTAAGCGCCCCTCCAGATCCAGCACCTTCACACAGTCCGCACTGGTTTCAAAGAAGTTTTGGTTTAGGGCTTCACTTTCTTTGAGCGCCGTTTGAATGCGTTGCCAGTCTGCATCAGTCCGCGTCAGTTTCGATGCTGAAGCAGCAGAAAACGACGATGGCGAATTGAACGAAGAAATGTGGCTTTGTTGTCGTTGCTGAGTAATGTCAGTAAAGATCAAGACTACCGCATAGGGAGCCGATTGGTTTGTTGCGAACAATGGCTGAGTGTTAATTAGTAGCCAGATCGGATCGCCATCTGGCTTATGGACTTCCATGACAACATCTGAGCAGGGTTGCGCGGATTGCAACGTAACACTTAATACAGTCCTTAGCTGAGAGGGAACTTCGGATGATGCGTCGCTGGTGAAAGCTGATCCATTAGGATGAAGCATTTGATCAGCAGAACGATGATCTTGAGAAGCCTGCGCGATGATGTTCTCAACCGTGTACGGTGCAAGTATCTCAGACGAACCTACGATTGCTCCGGCTTTCAGCCCTAAGATTTTTTCAGCAGATGAATTGCAAGCTTGAATTTCGCCATCCGCTAGCTGAAGGATCATCCCCACGTCTACCCGTGAAGTTTGTGCGCCATTTAATTGCGCTTGAACGACGGGAGAGCCAATCTGTTTCTCGTTCTGCATTTTATCAATACGTTCAAAGGAAATTTCGACTAAAAAATATCTTCTTAGCTCAACGCTTCTCGTCATCCTAACGTGGGAAGATGGCAGCCGATAAGAACCAATGAATGACGACATCTTGCTTAATTCGTCTCAAAATTGATATGTAGCAGTGTTAAGATTAGATACGCTTGTTCATTCAATTCAGGCAATCAAGCAGTCCTTGTTGAGAAACCTGTGCGATCGCTGCTGTTAGATTGTTCTGCCCCAGCATCTATCTCTAACTAGATATTTAGGCATTTGCTCCGCAGAATTTCTAGAATCTGTTTTGCTTCCTCAGAAGTGACTTGTGCTGTTGTCTTGCAAAATTGCTCCATTACGAGCCACTTGTACTGGGGTAATGACCAGCCAATCCGCACCGTTTCTCGGAAGATCGATCGCATGATCGATTCTTGTTCATTGGTATAGTCTAGGGTGCGGTCTGGATAGAAGGCAGGTAACTCACTCGATGCAGAAAGTCTAAACAATTCTGCTGGAAATCTTGCCATCATCTCTTTCAATCGAATCGGTTGCCGATTCATTCGGACAAAGATACCCGTCGGCGGCTTCCAAACGAAAATCAGGCGGCGCTGAGGTGTAGAAGATCGCTTTCTTCCCACTTTGCGCTGGGGTGATGTACGATGCCTGTCTAGGTGTTAAATCCAGTTCATAGGAAATATCTTGTTCCCTCGATTGCTTGAACGATACAGCAGATGCGATCTCATTTCTGAGCCGCCATTAAAGTGGAGAGATGACCAGTCTCAGCG
>NZ_JBNXVP010000063.1:0-29431 GCF_050565645.1 Leptolyngbya sp. AN10 | reverse complement strand
TCAAGCGTGAGCAGGAAGAGAAACAGTAAGACAAACCTGAAAACAAATGAAGGAAGCAGTATACTGATGAACAAGTAAATGCTGCTAAAAATTCGGATACCTGGTCTAGTTTTGAGGGTTCATTTCAGACATTGGCGGAAACAGGACGATTGACGGTGGTGGTGCAGGACAATTGCAAGACTCACAAATGTGAACTCGTTAAAGCTCACTGGCAGCGATGGGAAACTCAGGGATTATTGCTGTTTTTTCTGCCGCCATACAGTGCCCATCTCAATCGCATTGAAGGGCAATGGCATCAACTCAAAGCGCACGAGATTGCGGGACGGATGTTTGAAGACGAGTATGATTTAGCCCAGGCGGTGATCCAAGGCATGGAAGAACGGAGTCAATCTGGGGGATACGCAATAGACCGTTTTAAGTTTAATTCCGCCTAGCTACTTAGCTAGAAATAGAACTCCCCGGTGGCTCGTCTTTGATAGAGCACTTGTTCTTAAAAATTGGATTTTTCGAGGTGCCCCATAGTGATTCGCTGTGAAAATTGTAATTAGCTTAAAGTTGGTTTAGCGTTTCCACATTGCTGAATTGAATCAGCAGTGACTTGATTGTGCAAGTCGCAAGCGATAAGATCCCGTAATGAATCAATCTCTCAGTGCAATTATTCTCGCAGGTGGTAAAAGCTCCCGAATGGGACGAGATAAAGCTTTGATCGAAATCGATGGAGTTCCGCTACTGAGACGAACTTATGATGCTGCGAAACAGTGTACGGATTCGATTTATGTTGTGACTTCTTGGCGCGATCGCTATCTATCAATTCTCTCTGATGTGCAATGGATCGAAGAATCGAGTCCTCGATCGCCGATCGTTGCCTTCTCTGAAGCGTTTGAACAAATTTCGACCGATTGGGTGCTGTTATTAGCGTGCGACTTACCCCGATTAAACGGTGAAACATTGCGGGAATTGATAGCACAGTTGGGAGAAGTCTCGATCGTAGTTGCCCGAAGTGAAGAAGGTTGGGAGCCGCTCTGTGGATTCTATCGACGCGATTGTTTGCCAAGTTTGCAGAATTATTTAGCACAGGGAAAGCGATCGTTTCAAGATTGGCTCGATTCGGAGACGGTACAGGAATTGCAGATTCGCGATCGACAAATTCTATTCAACTGCAATACACCCGACGATCTTGGAGCAATTGACTAATCTCTTGCCATTCTGATTCGGTGAGTGGTTCAGTCTGCAAATCAATTTCAAAACAGTCTCTTGCAGATTGAATTAACGTATTGATAATTTTGTCGATCGAACTTTCCACTTTCAGAAATTCCATCTTCTGTCCAAACACTTGTTCAAATAACTGGGCATCCGATTGAATCTGCATTGATCCATGCTGCAAGATGGTGTCACTTCTACGTAACTGAGCACTTCCAATCAATTTAATACCTTCAGAAGTGACTAAATCTGCTCCTGTCGCAGTTCCAAAACAGTTTGGATTATGAATGTATCCTCGTCCCGCTTCCCCGTACTGTAATTCAATTCCCAATTGTTTCCAGCCTCGAATCAGAAACTCACAAATCGTTTGGTACGCCTGCATTCGATTCTGTCCCAATCCAGAAGTAATCACTGAGTAAGTTAAATCACCTTGATGCAAAACAGCGCGACCTCCACTGGGACGACGAACTAACTCGATCGCGCTTCCATTCCAAGTCAAAGATTCCCAAGCTTCAGGATATTGCCGTTGATGATAACCGAGCGAAATTGCAGCAGGCGACCAGGTATAGAAGCGTAAAGTAGGCGGATGTGAACCTGATCGATGTTGTTCAAGTAGCCACGTATCGATCGCCATTTGCACTCGTCCTGGAGCCTCAAGAATTGGAATTAACCGCCATTCTTTCATCTAGCATCTGTTAAAAGGCAATTGTATCGTATCTATCTTTTGCGGGGGGATCGTCGATCGTATCAGACACTACCTTTAGGGCATTCCTATCTATTCAATGAGGACTTATGCCTTACAATCACAGCGAGAATACTCAACGTGCTCTGTCAATGTTTCAACAATACGACATTGATACTCAGCTTGCATTGCTTTGGTATGGTTATCTCGATATTAAAGATGAATTAAATCCTGCTCCCCCTCCATCTGCGGATACGCTTGCCAAAACGATTTATGGTGAAATCAAGGCACTGTCCCAAGACGAGCAGCTTCAGGCACAACGTGACATTCTCAGCGGCGCAGAAAGTCAGTTTGGTAAGTCATACAGTGCATTGAGCAACAGTGCAAGAATCGAAGTCTGGTTATTGTTAGGGCAAGGAATGGAAAGCGGTGAAATCATCAATGTTCCTTCCGATTACAAACTGCCCGAACAAACTCATGAATTCAGCGACTTTATCTCTGGATTGAGCTTTGAAGAGCGCGTCGAATTCATGCAAGCTGGAGTTCAAGGAATGGGTGCAGCTTCTACAACAGCACAATAATGATTAGAAGAAAATGATTAGAAGAACTCCAGGGTTTTAGCGGCTCTGGAGTTCTTCAATTTGTTAAGCTGTTCCAAACTCCGATCGCAGTGCATCATCGTTATCATCTGCGATCGTCGCCACAACTGTAATGAGTCGCGACACTTCACCCGGCGACAATTCTGCCACTGTTCGAGAAGAAACGACGACCACTTGATTGTTAAAAATTGCAAAATGCGATTCAAAAGTCGTTAACCAATTCATCTCAAGCAACTTACGACTCAACTGCGCTTCATTTTGTACAGGCAGATCCAACACGGTTGCCCAAACTGAAAACGTATCTTCATCGGTCGTTCCAGTCAGTTGGACAAAGGTTTCTACACTGCCATATTTGAACTTCCAAACATAGCCATTTTCGTTCTCATTGTGGCTGACCATCGCACTATTCGACTGATCTAAGCTATCGATTACGGTTTCGATGACTTGGATCAAGTTCATGCCTGCGGCTTGGTCTACTGTCGTTAGAGGAGCGAGATCGGGTTGATAGTTCGTCATAAAGTCAAATGTACGTGTAGAAGTTGAACGTTCTCTGCTTCCCTTTTACCTCAGTTTTGGAGATTTCTTCACCTTTGTAGCAAGGAATTCAGATTTTGAAACTTTTTGTCTTCCTACCAAAGATAGACGCAGTTTCAAACTACAAATGCCTCAGATGATGGATGAATTGGGGATCGCGATCGCGGAATAGTTGGGAGGTCACAAGTTATAGGAGAAGGTTTATGACAATCACGATTCGCGATGACGTGGTTTACATTATGCTGAAAAAAATTGATGAAAGCGATAAAGGTCCTGGTCCTGATCCAGTAAAGTTCAGTGCGACCGACTTCGCCAGCATTCCAATGTCTACGGCTGAATTTCTGGGACATTTGGACTATCTGAATCAAAGACAATATATAAACGCTGTATTTTCCGGTAATGCTTACGCGAATCAAGATGATGTTCCGAATGCAGTGAATGAAGAAGAATTCGGACTAAGAATTGCGAATACTTATGGTGCTCCAGATGGTCCCCTGCCGCACTTGATTGAGTTTGAGAAGGCAGAACTGACGGAAAGAGGTCGGGCAATGCTGGCAGATATGGAAGCAAACCCGCCCAAATCGATGGAGTCTGGTCCGACTGTGCCGATTTCTACAAAAGATATGCCGTTCCTAGAGAAAGTCGCGCTCAAAGGTGGAATTTCTGACTTATACGACGCACGAGACATTACTGAAGTCGTGTTCCGAACTATGCGCGACATGATGACGAATGAAGCGGTAGAGCACGTTTCAGAAGAACTCCATGTGCCGCTGGATGAAGGAAACCCCGATCGTACTTTGTACACGGCAACTCCACTAGCAACCGAAGTGTCTGATTTGTGGGAAGACACCAACCCGATCGTGCATTTCCTCAGCCACATTCGTCCGCCGCTGAGAATCAAAGCGGATACTTTCCTATTCCGAGTGAAGCAGGAAGCAGGCTTGCAGCCAAATACGACTCCTGAGCAAGTCATTTTGGCGGTATTTTCAGCGACGAAGGATGAACTCTCTCAAGAGCGCGTTCAAGAAGTTGCAGGGTTCTTGCCCGATAAAATCCGCGAACTTTGGGAACATGCTTAGTCGGTATCGCAGTTTTAAGCCTGCCAAGTGCCTGAAAAAATGCTTTTAACTGCGATCGCAATTCTCCCAAGATCCTCATTCAACAACGGCGGGCATTCCAAACTTCTGGCAAGCCCGCTGTTAAACAATTGCCGCGATTCACTGGATACCAGAAATAAAGCCGAAGCTAATTCTCGATCGATCATCGTCTGATCTTTCAGCGCATCAAACACGACTTTCAACGCCAGCAAAATCGAAGTGACTTGTCCCGGCATCGGAGGCTGATTTTGCCCTAACCGTCCGAGGAATGTATCACTAGCCTTGAGATTAGTTTGGTCGATGAGCAAACGACGAGCAGTTTCGTAATCCACGATCGAGCGTTTCACAGAATTGACTGTATCACTTTAACGCGAATTCACCATTTTGCTCTGAAATTTCTACCGACTCAAATTAGGCTCTGCAACTTCTGGAAAGCTCTCGAAGTTTCTTCGCACCCAATCCATTCCAATTTCATTATTCAGCTTGATATGCTGCGGTGTTTCAGAATAGAGCTTTTCTAAGATATCAGCATCTTGCTCAACGACGGTTTCAACCAGCTTGAGAACATTGGTTTTCATCAATCGGAATACTGGATTTGCAAACTTGCCAAACACTAAAACAAAAGTTCGCGTGTGTGTTTCTGACTCAGGCACGAAGATATGACATTGCTTGATTGTTCCAAGCGGAGTCTCACCATGAAAAATGACGATTGCTGGAAAGTAGTTCTCTAAGTGCGCCTCAATCACTTTCGGCATGGCTAAAAGTGCAGGATTTTTCAGAATATCTTGAAGTTTAGGTTTAGCTCTCGGCATATCGTAGTAAGCATGAGAGTGCAATCCATGATCGATAAACTGCTTGAATTCCACACACTCAATCTCAAACAAGGGGCGATGAGTTCCATTCTGATGATTGTAATCGTGCATATTCAGCAACATCGAAAGCAAATCTGTCTTGATGCTCCGATGTCCTGCAATTCCCGCAAATTCGCACTCTGCTGCAAACTCATTCAGCACCGTTGGAATCGAGATTTTCGGCTCGACACCTCCATAAGACCAGATTAAATCACTTTGAATGATTAGATCTAATGGTTTCAACAACGATTTTGTAGCCTTGTTAGAACCAGGCAGCACTGTTGAACCCGTTCGATCAAACTCCAGCGCATGAAATGGACAAGCGATCGTACTTGTTCCATCTGATTTTGCTACACACCAACCCTCAGAAAGCATCGCTCCCATGTGTGGGCAGGCGTTCGGCAGCGCATGAATTTCACCGCTTGAATCCTGCCAGATCGCGTAGTCGTGACCGTACAACGAAACTTTCATTGGTTTGTTTGGCTTTAACATCGATCGATGTGCCAACAGCCAAGGTGATCCTTGCAGCATTTCCATAACACGTTCCACTGACTTATCTCCCGATTCTATGATCAAACGGGTGTTGGTGTGTTTGAACCGAGTTGCAGTGCATACAAATTGGCATAGATGCCTTGTTGTGCGATTAGTTCGGTGTGTGTTCCATTCTCCATGATTTGCCCGTCTTGAATCACTAATACTTGATCAGCTTGAGTAACTGTGCTGAGACGGTGAGCAATCACAAAGCTCGTTCTATTTTTGAGCAGTTTCGCGATCGCATCTTGCACCAGTGCTTCTGTCCGCGTATCAATGCTACTGGTTGCTTCATCCAAAATCAGAATTCGAGGTTGAATCAACACTGCACGAGCAATACTAATTAACTGCCGCTGTCCCTGACTTAACATTGCTCCCCGCTCACCGAGGTAAGTTGAGTAACCTTGCGGCAAGGTTCTAATCAATTCATGCACGTTCGCGACTTGGGCAGCTTCTTCGATTTCAGCTTGAGTCGCATTTGGACGACCGAAAGCAATGTTTTCTGCAACCGTTCCACTAAATAAAATCGTGTCTTGTAGAACAATTCCAATCTGCCGACGAAGACTTGCTTGGGTGACTGCTCTTACGTCAATTCCGTCGATCGTCACTGCTCCATCTGTCACATCATAGAAGCGCAAAATTAAGTTAATAATCGTACTTTTTCCCGCTCCAGTTGGTCCCACAAGCGCGATCGTTTGTCCCGGTTTCGCGAGTAGATTCACACCTTTCAAGACTCGCTGATTCGCAGTGTAGCCAAAGGAAACATTTTTGAATCGAACTTCACCCTGCATCGGTGGCATCTCGATCGCATTGGGTGCATCATTTAACTGTGACGGTTCATCAAGCAAGCTGAAGATTCTTTCGAGTCCTGCGATCGCAGATTGAGCTTGAGTGTAAAACTGGCTCAAAATCTGAATCGGTCTAAAGAACTGCTGAACATAGATTAAGAACGCAGTAACTACTCCGACGGTTGCTTGTCCTGTCACTGCTAGATAGCCCCCGTATGCGAGTACTCCCGCAGTTGCGATCGTATTGAGAAAGTCGATCGAAGGTAAAAATGCCGCTGTGATTGCCACTGCTTGAATGTTTGCATCTCGATTCGCAGCATTCAGATGTTCAAACTCGTCAATGTTCAGTTCAACTCGATTAAACGCTTGAGCTTCCCGAACACTGCTAATATCTTCTTCGAGCTTAGTGGATAGTTCTCCGATCGTTTTTCGCGTGACTCGGAATCTCGATCGCGCCCACCGTGAAAAAATTGCGGTCGTTAAAATCATCAAGGGCACAACAAAGTTACTCACCAATCCTAGTTGTAGATTGATCGCTAACATTGCAATGATGATACCAACCAAGCTAAACAAGTTACCTAACATCTGAGCAACCGTTTGCCCAAATGCTTGATTGACAGTACTTACATCATTCAGCAAGCGACTCATCAAATCCCCTGCTTCACTTCGATCGAAATAACCCAACGGTAAGCTCTGCACTTTCAAAAAGATGTCCTGCCGTAACTGAGCGAGAACATGCTGAACAATCCAACCGACTCTAACAATCTGTTCGCGAATTGCTTGAATCCCAATCAGATAGATGAGTGTTAGTGCAATCAGCGCATACCATAAGCCCTGTAGATTACCTTGAGCAATGACATTATCAATTGACCATCCGACCACAAACGGACCGACCGCCTGCGATGCTGCTCCAGTTAGAACACAGAGAAGCGCGATCGGGACTTCTTTACGGTAGGGTCGTACATACTGTAAAAACCGTCTCAGCGTGGACATCTGACGAGTTGACTTTTCGGTGCTGAAGGAAGTTCTCATGAGCGTTTCACCTGAGATTCTAAGATTGCGCTGTACAGTGGGCTAGTGTGCATTAATTCCTCATGCGTTCCCTGCGCCATTAACACCCCTTGATCCATCAGCAAAATACGATCGGCATTCCGAACGGTCGAAATCCGTTGTGCAATCACAAACGCGGTACAAGTTCTTTGATCAATGAGTAGATCGAGCGCTTCGTTAATTTGATTTGCAGTTTTCGCATCTACGGCTGAAGTACTATCATCGAGTATCAAAATGCGATAGTCCGTGAGTAAAGTTCGTGCGATCGCAATTCGCTGTTTCTGTCCCCCCGATAATCCA
The DNA here is from genome assembly GCF_050565645.1 of Leptolyngbya sp. AN10. Taxonomy (NCBI): domain Bacteria; kingdom Bacillati; phylum Cyanobacteriota; class Cyanophyceae; order Leptolyngbyales; family Leptolyngbyaceae; genus Leptolyngbya; species Leptolyngbya sp. AN10. Next base: position 21,799 of record NZ_JBNXVP010000063.1, on the reverse strand, counting down.
ACTCCGCGTTCGCCTACGATCGTGTCATATCCTTCTGGCAAACCTGCAATAAAATCATGAATTTGAGCCGTTTTTGCAGCTTCGATAATTTCTTCTAAAGTTGCATCTGGTTTGGCGTAGGCAATGTTTTCTCTCAAAGTTCCAGAGAACAATGTTGTTTCTTGAAAGACGATGCCGATTTTCGATCGTAAACTCATTAAATTAAAGTCCCGAACATCGTGCCCATCTATCCGAACCGATCCTCTGGTTGGATCATAAAATCGAGGTAGCAAATTGACGATCGTGCTTTTTCCCGATCCCGTCATTCCCAGAATTGCGATTAGCTCATTAGGTTTTGTTTCAAACGAGACACCTTTGAGCGCTTCAGTTGTGGCTCCTGGATAGCGAAAAGAAACATTCTCAAAGGTAATTCGACCGCCACATCGATCGAAAGGAACGGCATTCGGTCGATCGCGAATTTCAATTTCAGCATCAAGCACTTCATACACTCGTGTCGCTGAAGCCGCCGCTTGTGCGATCGCGGGTGCAGCAAATCCAATCAGCAAAATTGGCTGAAGAATGAACAATAGATACGAATTAAACGCAACGAGTTCACCAATGGAAAACCGCTGATTAATCACTTGTGCGCCACCAAATCCCAGAACCGCAACCGTGATCAAATTGCTCAACAGAAAAATCACCGGAAACGTATTCCGAATCGCGTACAGCGTTTTCATACTGACCGCAATCAGTTGATTGTTTAATCCGGTGTAACGCGATCGCTCTTGGTCTTCTCGCACATAAGCCTTGACCACCCGCACACCGAGTAGATTTTCCTGCAACACAGCATTCAAATCACCCAATTGCTCTTGAACCCGCTGAAATAAGCTTCCATTTCGACCAAAAAACCGTAGCAAAATGAAAGCTGCAACGGGAACAACCGTAAGCGTAATCAATGCCAACTGCCAATTCATCACCAGCAGAATTGTTGCGATCGTTACTAATGTTACGACTGCCCCAATCACCTGAATCAAGCTCGTTCCAATAAACGATCGAATCTGCTCAATGTCGCTCGTCGCACGAGTAATCAACTGTGAAGTCTGAGAGCGATCGTGATAGCTAAAACTTAAAGTCTCAATCTTCGTAAATAGTTGATTTCGTAGGTCGTATGCTAACCCTTGCGAAGTCGATTCTGACCAAAACGTTTGTCCAAAGTTGAAGAGTCCTCGTGCGATCGCAGCCGCGACCATCAAAGCCGCACTTTCCCACACAACTGTAAAATTTCGCTGGGCAATTCCCTGATCAATGCCCCACCGAAAAATCTGAGGAGTCACTGCCGTTGCCGCCGTTAACAATATGAGACTGAGAACAGCACCGATCGCGACAAAGCGATGCGATTTCAAGCCTTTCAGCACTCGACTAAGTGAACTCATTGATGAGGTGCTATCTTCGCGCGAATGAGTCAAAGCAGTACCACCTTCAACTGTTAAACGCTGTAATCCTAATTAGCTTGAGGAAAGTTTAACATCTGCATTAAGGTAGGCATATTAAGGTTTACATCAAATTGGCAAGTTAACTTTAGGATTCAATCGAGGATAGGACATTGATTACGATCAAGCGGCTCGAAACTAGAGGTAAATTCTGTTTGACCCTGCGAGTTTTTTATCTCTTCAACCTTGATCCCAACTAATATCCGACCCCGCAAACCTGTTCGCTCTCCATTTTGGAAAGCAATAGAGACATCTCCCTTTGTGACACGACTTCTGAACCCCGAACCTAAGCTTTTAAGTTTCTCAACAATCTCTGTAGTATCAAGACTTGGTACGTTATTCGTTCTCGCCTGCAAAAATAATTCACCAAGAACCTGAACAGCTTCATAAGTTTGTGCAGTTCGACGGTTGAAGCCCCCCAAATTTGTAGTTTCATTGATGAAACCTTGTGAGGCGTTACAATTTCGATCCCAATCCACTGCAAGCACCACTCTCTCTAATGCTCTCTTATTAGGTTGATAAACTTTTGTTGGTTCTGCATAAAGCGGATTTGAGCCAAGGATAATTCGATTGCCATTATTAGCGTTGATAACGTTGTAAGCTGATCCAGTTGACGTATCTCCTCCACTTCTTCCATCGACAAACAATGCGATCGCATCAATATTTTGATGTTTTTTCAGTGCTTTTTCTGCCTTGAAGGTCGATTTTGTCAGATCAAAGTCCTCATCATTCTCATCGTTGACCACAAACCATCCTGCTGACACCTCTTGTAATGCTTGCCGAAACTCTCTAAGCAAGTCTTCACTGTAAATCTCGTTCTTGCTGTAGAACGCTGCGATTCTCAGTTCTCGCTTATTGATAAGCTCAGGTTGCGCTTGAAGATACCTAACAAGTCCTTGGACTTCTTCTCGTGTGGTTGAAGTCGTTCTGAAAAAAACCTTGTTGCCATCTTTACAAGCCTCGCGAAATGATTCCCATTGATTATTCTGACCCCGAACGGAACGAGCATTGCTAGTCGGAGAGATCAATGCAACTTTACTATCGCTATAGGTCTGCAACGCGCTGCAAGTTACCTGACTCGTGTAATGCCCCACGACAGCTAGAATTTTTGGATCTGATTGACTCACTTGCTGCGCCACTGCTTGTGCTTTATCTTTTTCATTGTTGTCGTTTGCTATACCAATCATTAAATTGACCGGAGGCTGCGATCTCTCCACAAAGTAATTCTGTGCCAAGGCAGCCCCAATGAGCATCTCATTACCTTCAAATTCTCCCACTGGCGCAGTCAATACAATCCGATAAACAGGCGAATTGCTCTCCAAGCTTCGTTGCATTGACAGTGCATTATTGCGATAGATCAGAGTTTGAAAATCAAGCAGCGCCCGTCTTGCATTCTCGCGTTCTTGCTGTTCAGTGCCAGATTTTAACTGTTGATTTGCCTTAATTCGCAGGCTATCAAAATATTCATAAGCCTTTTTGTAATCTCCAGCCTCATTAGTATTTTGGGCGATTCCATAGGCTTCAACTCCTTGTTTTCTTAATTTGGCATAGCCTTCTGCTAGAGATCGATCAAATGCTTGATTCCCAAAATTAATTCCGGCGATTTGAATGCCCTCTGGGCGCGGTTTAGTACATTCATGAACCCCTAAAACGATTAGACCTAAAAAGGCAAGAATAACAATCGGAATAGCAATTCTCCGCCACCGAAAACGGGGATGTCGTGATCGTTTTGATTTAGGTCTAATAATGATTACGGGTTTTCGAGGATTGACTGGTTTAGGCTTCTTTCGCTCTAAATCTTGTTGCAACTGACTAACACGATCAACGATTTCCTGCGCTGTATGAGGACGATTTTCAACACTCCGCTCACAAAGCTGATTGATCAGTGTAATTAGCTTTGATTTGGGAAAAGATGTCTTCTTCTCCCATGACGAGTTGCTTAACTGGTCTTGATCCAATAAATCTGGCGGCGTTCCGGTCAGTAGATGTTTGAAAGTGCGTCCTAGTGCATAAAAATCCGATCTCGCTTCAGCCCGTTGCTCAATTTGTTCGGGTGCAGTGTAGCCAGGACTGCAAAATATCGTCGTGGGTTTTCCTGGCATGGGAATGCCTCTAGCAGCACCGAAATCAACCAGAGCAAGTGTCTTATCTGGTTTGCAGATGATGTTAGATGGCTTAATATCACGGTGGATGTAGCCCTCACTTCGGGTGTGAATCAGCGCAAGAATCTCGGCTAATTGCTTCAACCATTTGAGCGCGATCGCTTCATCGGTCAGACGCGAACCGAGATCGAGCCAATGCTGAAGATTCTCACCCTCGATTTTTTTCATCACTAGACATCTTAAAGAAGTCGGTATGTTCGCACGTCGAGGAAGCGGCAGCAAAAAATTAGTGACGTATCTTGGAACTCCAACGTTTTCTAGTTCCATTAAATCTGCCAGCAGTGCAACTTCTTTCTCAAACGCATCAGTTAAGATTCTTTGATCCTGTTTGCGTGCTTGATCTTCAGTCTGAACCTGTTCAAGCGCCTTTAAAACCAATGGAGTTTTGGGATTCGTCAAGTTCTCCGCTTCGTAAACGGTGGTATAAGTATGGTCGTTTCGCTGCATTAGCCGCCGCAGACGAAACCGACCGTCAATTAGAAGAGCCGTTTGGCAGAGCGAGCAGCGATCTGCATCGTCTGGGTTTTCAGAGTTACAGCGGGGATTGATGCAGAAGCTCATAGAATAGGCACACACTGAATATTATTTTACCTTGAAGCAAGCTTGATCTCTGCATATAATTTGCCACAAAAATATCCTAGTTGGAAGGTCAAGCACTGATGAATTCAAGGGGTTGACTTCAGAGATGCAAGTACGGTGAATTAAAAATCACACGTCTTAAGCCGTGTATCTTTTCAGTGTTCTTAATACCGCAATTACTCTAATCGTTTCCGTTGGATGAGCTTCTTCAATACGAGTTGTAATATATACGCAGTACTCGAACCTTCTGAAACGAGTTCTAAAAGCGATCGCCGTTCTAGCTTGGCAATAGCTCGATCAAATTCGTACTCCGGCATCGTCAGGGATAAGCGCGATCGCAATTCCTCTTTTGGGAGCGCCACCTCAGATTTTGCCAAGCTGATTAAGATCTCTTGTTGGGTGCGATCGAGGTGTTGCCATTGTTCCCGAAAAATCGCTTCGATCCGGTCAGGAATCATCATCGTTCGGGTCAAGAATTGCTCACAGTGACCGCTGTAGTCCCGCAGAATCGAGGAGGCTGCGAGTTTCAGCGCTAGTGGGTTGCCATCATATCGGCTCCGGAGTTGTTGGCTCATCAGTTCGTCTACCGTTAACCCTTTCGCGCTCAAAAGTTCGTGAGTTGCTTGCACATCTAGCCCTTTCAATTCATACGATCGCGCAACTTCATCCGTAGCCGAACTAATCTCGCTGTGTTCGTTTCGTGTCACCACTAAAATACAACTACGATGCTTTCTCAGACTAAAATACTTAAAAAGTTGCTGAAGCTGAGATGATTCCGCTGGCTCTTCATACTCTACAGCTTGGTGAAGCACAATCAATGTCCGTCGCTCATTCAATGCTTGCAGTAGTCGCACCATTTGCTGAGGTAAACTCTGCCGTAGTTCAATCTCAGGTGTTGCTGAGGTCTGTGATCGTAGCTCAATCACTAAATCGGTAATAATGCCTTCAATCGGTTCAGTATAGCTAAAATCTCGCCAAGTCGAGCGGTCAAACTGATTCTGAATCCGCCGCGCTAACCGTTCTGCTAACAAGGTTTTTCCCATACCGCCTAATCCGTGCAAAAACACGATGCGACAGCGATCAGTGACGATCCACTGCTCTAATTTGTCTAGTTCTTCTGTTCGCCCATAAAAGTTAAGTTCTAGCGGTGCGCCTTCCAACTGATGCGATGCCGCACGTAAGGCGACCTCGATTGGATTGAGTCCTAAGACATTACAAAACGCATTAAAATGTCGTGCCCGAATCGGTCGTTTTGAATAGAAAAACTTTAGCCAGGTTTCTTCCGACAGTTCATACTTTAATTCGGCTCTAACTGCCTTACAGGGGCAGTTTTCACTGCCGATGATAAATCCTCCGCGTTTAAATGCGTCTTTAATGAGCATTTTGCCTTTGGTTGATGCTTGCAATCCCATATGTCGCGCAAGATGATAGAACAGTCCGACTCTACCAGATGGGTCTATTGTTGTTCAATGGCTGAGACTCTTTCCAAAACAGATCCAAGAACAGACCCAGATAGAACTATCTTCTTCTAAAGCAATTCTGTACAACAGATAGTGTGACTTAGAAACACAGCTTTAAGTCTTCACGGTGACTGATTACAACGAATTAGCTTGATCTGCTCCTACATATTAGCTAAGAGGATAGTCTTCCATGTTTAACTTATCAGTATGGCGATTGATTGCGATCGCAGTGTTCTTTACTTCGTTTTCTACTACCGTTTCCGCAGCACCTCCTTCGACCACACGCTCAGAGAATTCAATTGCTGCAAAAGCTTCAGATTTGTTCGATAGCCGCAATTTTGCCGAGTACCTTGAACCCCACGTTGCTCAAGTTGTGAATGGGTATGAAGCAAAAGTGTACTGGGCAAAAACTAAAAAAACTTACACAGTTAGACTTCTTGGTTCGGGTTCGGCTTTCTTTGTGAGTCAAGATGGCAAGATGATCACTAACAATCATGTTATTGATCTTTCAGAGAAGCCAAGTGAGGAGCAGGTTCTGAGAGCTTTTGTTCGCGATCGCATTCAAGAAGACGATCCAAACTCGGATGAATTTTGGGCTGATGATTTTCCGTCTCAAGTCACGATCTCTGAGCTTACAACTGTTGAAGAAGTCAGGTTCTCGAATGGCGAAGCGCGACCTTACACAGTGATCAAGGCAGGTGGAGGTCAGGGGATTGATCTGGCGCTAATTCAAGTAGAAGGCATTCGTAATGCACCAGCTTTGAAATTAGCCACCTCTGATGCTCGCAGCTTGTCGCGGGTGATCTCGATTGGATTTCCTGGTGTTATTGGTACTCTTTTCCCGAATCCGAGAGCAACAGTCGGTGAAGGTACAGTTTCAGGAAAACAAAAGATGGAAGATAGCTCTGATGTGCTACAAACGACTCTGCAAATTTCTGCTGGTCATTCTGGGAGTCCAGTGTTGAACCAGCAAGCAGAAGTAGTTGGTGTTGCAACCTTTGTCGCTAGAGAGGATGAGCGGTATAGCTTTGCTTTGCCTGCAAGTGATATTTTAGCTTTTCTTGAAGCGGCAGGAGTGAGCAATCAAGCGAGTGAAACGAGTGCAATCTATCGAGATGCGATCTCGCTCTACAATCAGGGCAATGCGGGTTCGGCACTGTCGAAATTCTTAAAGGTCAATACTTTGTTTCCTTATGATGCTCAAATCCAGGAGTTTATTGAAAACTGCCGGCAGCGCATCATTGGTAAATTGTAAGTTGTGGGTAAGAATTTGAATGAAGAGTGTCTCTAGTTGAGATGCTCTCTAAGTTTTTTGCAGTTTGCTTGACCGTCGCTGCCCACTATTGCTTGAACCCAACGACGCAGTATCAGCAATAAATTAACGAACTTTCCTGAATCCAAATTAAGATAAAATTAGAGATTTAGGAGAGTTCGTGTCATGACTCCACAACTTGAAGCGGCGATCGCTGCAATTCAACCGCTAACATTAGCAGAGCGACAACAGTTGATTCAAATTCTCACGCAAAATAGCGACCTAAAAACTCTAAGTACTCAATTTCGCCAAGGAACAACAGTGCAAGAGCTATTGTTAGCTCAATCTCCTAAAACAGTTCACAATCCCAAAGAGCTTGCTGCTGACTTTTTTCCTGAAGAAGACTCGATCGAGGAATTTCTCAATTTTTTGCAGCAACAACGTCAATATAATCGTGAGCCTTGATGAGCCTTCTTCTGATTGATACAGATGTTGCGTCTTTCATCTTCAAAGGCAGCGACTATGCTGATCCATACATTTCACTACTCATCGGCAACGAGTTAGCACTCTCGTTCATGACGGTTGCCGAACTATTTCAATGGGCAATCCTGCGTCAATGGGGAGATCGTCGCCTCGCTCAACTAGAGCAATATTTATCGAATTATCTCATCATTCCGACTGACCAACTGCTTTGTGAAGCATGGGCAAGCGTTCGGGTCGATCGACAAAATGCAGGAAGACCGATTTCACCTCAAGATGCTTGGATCGCAGCCACAGCAATCCGCCATAATCTGCCTCTTGTCACTCATAATGCTAGGGACTTTCGTGCAATTTCCAATCTACAGTTGCTTTCTCCTTGAAAAAATCGCCGATCGAATTGCTCCGATCAGGCGATTACATGACATTTGACCTTGAAAGACGCAAAAGCCTAGAAGCTTCTGCGGTTGCGAAACGCAACGAATTTAGGCGGCGACCAATGCAGCTAATTTGCTCAAAATTGCATCGGTATTATTCTTCGCATCGCCAAAAAGCATATAGGTGTTTTCCTTGTAGAACAATGGATTTTCCACACCTGCATATCCACTTCCCAGACTGCGTTTAAGCACGATCGCGCTTTTCGCTTTCCAAACTTCCAAGACTGGCATTCCCGCGATCGAACAGTCTGGATCTTCGACTGCACTCGGATTTACTGTATCATTTGCACCAATTACCAACACAACATCAGTTTCAGGAAAGTCATCATTGATCTCATCCATTTCCAAAACAATGTCATACGGCACTTTCGCTTCTGCCAATAAAACATTCATGTGCCCTGGAAGCCTTCCCGCGACTGGATGAATCCCAAACCGAACATTCACACCGCGACTTCTCAATACCTTAGTAATTTCAGAAATCGGATGTTGTGCTTGTGCAACTGCCATTCCATATCCTGGAACAATGATCACACTGTTGGCGTTTTCCAATTGCTCGATCGTGTCTTCAACAGAAATCGATTTCGCCTCACCTGTCATTGTTTTCGCTTTAGAACTATTCCCCGTTCCAAAGCCGCCCAGAATCACACTGATAAACGATCGATTCATTGCCTTACACATGATATAGCTCAGAATCGCGCCACTACTACCAACTAATGCACCTGTAATAATCAGCAAATCATTCGAGAGCATGAACCCTGCTGCTGCTGCTGCCCATCCTGAATAGCTATTCAACATTGAAATCACAACAGGCATATCTGCGCCGCCGATCGCCATTACTAAATGCACACCCAGAACACCCGCCAGTCCACTCATGATCAACAATGCTGTAGTGGATTCATTGTTCAAAAACTGTGCTCCTAAAAGGACACAAGCGACTAACAATCCAATGTTTAGAATGTGCCGTCCTGGAAGCATTAAAGGCTTGCTGCTGACTAAGCCTCGAAGCTTACCGAAAGCAACGATCGAGCCTGTAAACGTGACTGCACCAATAAACACACCAATGAAAATTTCGACTTGGTGAATCGTTGCCTCTGCTCCCGTCAATGTTTGCGGTTGTAGATGGTTTGCAATTCCCACTAACACCGCTGCCATTCCCACAAAACTATGCAACATTGCAACTAATTCGGGCATCTCAGTCATTGCAACCCGACCTGCCAGAATTGCGCCAATGATTGCTCCAGGCAAAATTACAGCAGCTAACACCCCGTAGCCAGTAACATCACTGCGAAGAACGGTTGCGAGAAATGCGATCGACATTCCTGCAATTCCGTACCAGTTCCCTTTCTGTGCCGTTTCCTGATTCGATAACCCGCTCAAACTCAAAATAAACAATGCACTCGCGGCAATGTAAGCCACATTAGAAAGACTGTCAAACATTGCACACCTCTATTGTTTTTGGAACATTTTGAGCATTCGCTGAGTAACCAAGAAGCCACCTGCGATATTGATCGTGCCGATCAGGATTGCGATCGCGCCTAAAATCGTCGTTGCAGAAGTCGGAATGCCCGAAATCTGAAGCATTCCACCCAAAATAATGATGCCGCTAATCGCATTCGTCACACTCATCAAAGGTGTATGTAGCGCGGGTTTCACATTCCAGATTACTTGCCAACCGACAAAGCAAGCGAGAACGAATACAGTGAAGTGACTGAGGAAAGATGGAGGTGCGATCGTGCCAATTCCTAACAGTGCAACTCCAAGAAGTACTGTCCAGATCCAAGTCGGTTTTGCCGATCGGGTTTGAACAGTCGGAACTTCAACAACGGGCGTTTCAACTTTCTGCGGTTGTGGTGCAACTTTAGGTAAAGGCTCAACGGTTTCACCTTGATGTAGAACTAATGCACCTCGAATCACTTCATCGTCTAAATCAACGTGATAGTTATCATTCCGCCCCATATCATCGAGCAAATGACACAGATTCTTACCGTAAAGCTGACTTGCCTGTGCTGCCATCCGACTCGGTAAATCAGTTAGTCCAATGATCGTGACACCCTGATATCGAGAGATTTCGCCTGGTTTTGTAACTTCACAGTTTCCACCTTGCTCGGCTGCAAGATCAACAATCACAGACCCTTCTCTCATGCTCTCAACCATTTCTGTAGTAATCAAAGTTGGAGCTTTCTTACCCGGAATCAATGCAGTTGTGATGATGATATCAACTTCTTTCGCCTGAGCCGCGAATAGTTCCATCTCAGCTTTGATGAACTCAGGACTCATCGTTTTCGCATAGCCACCCTGTCCGGTTCCATCCTCTTCAAATTCCAACTCTAGGAATTCTGCTCCCAAGCTCTGAACTTGTTCTTTCACGACTGGGCGAGTATCGAATGCTCGAACGATCGCACCCAACGATCGAGCCGTTCCCACCGCAGCAAGTCCCGCAACTCCCGCTCCAATCACCAACACTTTCGCAGGTGGAACTTTCCCTGCGGCGGTAATTTGCCCCGTGAAAAATCGCCCAAACTGGTGTGCTGCCTCAATGACCGCTCGATATCCAGCAATATTCGCCATCGAACTGAGCGCATCCAATTTCTGAGCGCGACTAATCCGAGGGACGGCATCCATCGCCAATACGGTCGCCTTTCGACTCGCCAAATGTTCGACCAATTCTGGATTCTGATTCGCCCAAATAAAACTAATTAATGTTGCGCCTTCATGCAGCAAATCTGCTTCATGTTTGTTTAAGTTTGAATTCCAAATTGGCGATCGAACTTTCAGAATCAAATCTGAATAAGACCAAAGCGTTTCCGTATCAACAATGATTCGACAACCTGCATCTAAATAAGCTTGATTTGAAAAGTTTGCGGCTTCTCCTGCGCCAGATTCAACTAAAACTTCAAAACCATATTTCTGCAAAATCTTTACCGTGTCTGGAGTTGCTGCGACTCGACATTCTCCTGCATAAATTTCTTTTGGAATTCCAATCTTTCGATAGATGGCGGGAGTCTGATCTGGCAAACGTTCCGCCCCTGATTCTTGATCGATCGCGATCGTCATGCTGTCTCCTCAGTTGATGCGTATATAACAGCTTTTCTCAGTCATACTCGAAAACACAAGAACTTCAATCCCTTGCGTTTCAAAAAGTAATTAATTAGACAAACTTCCAAAAATTATAGGTTCAGAATATGAGCGATCGGATAAAAACTTTTATGAGTTTCACTTCTTAAATACTTCATCAATAAATGTCAAAAACTAGCTGCTGATTTCATAACTTGAAATCTAAATTTAATTTATTTAATAAAGCATCAGAACAAATGCTCTGCTAAAATTCAATCATTGGCGTTTGGACGAAGCCATGACACAAGCAATTCCAAAAGATACGTTGCTGGCTCACGATGCCCCCTTCCCCCCTCCCGGTTTATGGAGCGACGAACCTCCCTTGGAAAGTGATTTACATCGTGATCAAATCGATTTACTCGTTCGCCTGATTCGCTGGATATTTCGCCCGAATGGAATCGGCGATCGCAGTGATGTCTACGTGGCTGGAAACTTAACGGTTTATTACAGCCCAAATCAGAAAAAATCAGAATTCTTCCGGGGTCCAGATGTCTTTGTCGTGCTGGGAACTGATCCGCGTCGTCGGAAGAGTTGGGCAGTTTGGCATGAGAATGGACAATACCCAAATCTGATTATTGAATTGCTGTCCGACTCTACAGCGGAAGTCGATCGAGGTGAGAAAAAACAAATCTACCAATCGATCTGGCGCGTTCCAGAATATTTCTGGTTCGATCCCGTCACCCTCGAATTTCAAGGCTTCCAACTCATTCACGGACAATACGAATCTCTAGCGCCAAATTCGCAGGGTCATTTTTGGAGTCAAGAGCTTGGCTTTTATCTGGGAATTCACGATCGACAACTTCGCCTCTTCACCGAAAACGGTTCTCTCGTTCCCCTCCCCGAAGAAGCCGCAGAAGAACGAGCAGAACAAGCCGAACAACGTGCAGACGAAGCCGAACAACGTGCAGAGATTCTAGCCGCAAAACTGCGAGAATTAGGAATCGATCCCGATCAACTCTCGTAGGAACAAAATCAACCTCGATCGTGTCTCTACTCGGTAGCCCCTCACGCCCATTCCTGCTAATCTCAATGTTTAATGCACTTAACCCCTAATTTATCTATGTTGCTGAAAGGATGTTCAATGCGTCGGATCGTCTCAACGCTCGCAGTCGCGGGTAGTTTAGTCGCGGCGGTTCCTCTGGTTGCGTTCGCTCAAGGTCTGCCCGGATTGACCATCTTCAGCGGCGTTCAACCGGGAAGACAACTGAGTTACCGACTTGATTTTGGTGGAAATAGCGGATCTTTCGATCGCTATCGTTTACGAGTCGGACGTGACAAAGTGAAAGTCGCGATCGCTCAATTCTCGATCGATTACCCGAACTACTTCCGAGGCACATTCGATCCGAACGCGGTCGAACTGATGGTGAACGACAAAAAAGTTCCGATTCAGGAAGTGAAATGGGAGAGGGATAATTACGTGATTCAAGTGTTCCCTCAAGAACCCATTCCCGCAGGCTCGAATGTCGAACTGATCTTCTCGAACGTGAGAAACCCCAACAATGGTGGAATGTACTACTTCAACGCTCGCATTCTCTCACCGGGAGATGTCCCTCTTCTGCGAGATTTGGGAACCTGGATCATTACGATTCAGTAATTGAAAATCGTGATATGCTAGTAGACTGTGACTTTTCCCGCAGTCTACTTCTTTTTTGCTTGGGAATTAATATCGACTCACTGGAGCCACGGACATGACGAAGCGCACTTTAGGCGGAACAAGCCGCAAACGCAGACGGGTATCAGGATTCCGCGCTCGGATGCGGACTAAAAATGGACAAAAAGTAATTCAAGCACGTCGTCGTAAAGGACGGTTGCGCCTGTCGGTTTCGACTTCCTGATTGCTATTTTGCTGCCAACAGAGAATCGACTGAAACATCGGCGAGATTTTGATGCTGTCTATCAGCGAGGATTTCGTCGAAGTTCTCATTGTTTTACCCTCAGAGTGCTGAGATGTCCGGATCAACCGACGCGGATTGGCATTTCAATTAGTAAGAAGGTCAGCAAACGCGCTGTAGTTCGGAATCGGATCAAACGACAAGTTCGATCGATTCTGAGAAGTTTTTTGCCGAGAACAAAATCGGGATTCTCGATCGTCATTGGTGTGCGAATCGAAGCGACAGAGTGTGATTATCCCCAATATCTGCAAGAATTAGAGCAGTTATTGGTCAAAGCTGAGGTGCTGAATGGCAGTTAAGGAAGAAGTCTTCTACGAAGGCGGACCGCATATCGGGGATTTGATTATTAACGTTCTCTTAGGATTCACGGTGATTTGCTTGCCGCTAACCGTGGGCGCGATCGTTAGGGCACTTTGGTTACGATATCGCATCACAAACCGTCGAATCAGTGTCGTCGGCGGCTGGCAAGGACGCGAGCGCTCTGATGTGATCTATTCGGAAATTACGAAAGTCGTGACGGTTCCGCGCGGAATTGGCACGTATGGCGACATGGTGCTAACGCTTAGAGACGGTAGCCGACTTGAGCTTCGGGCGATTCCCAAGTTTCGAGAAGTCTACGACTTTATTAACGATCGACTTTCCGAAAAGGCGAAAAAAGCCAGCGGTAGTCTCGGAAGTCAACCGTAAATTTGCGCCTTGAGCGTTACACTGGATTTGGCATTTTTGTAATGCCTCAAACCCTTTAGACCCTAGTAGGTAGACGGAAAGCGAATGGACTTTGGTGTAAGTTTCTTATCCAATAACGTGATGCTGCCGATCCTGGATTTTTTCTACGGGATCGTGCCGAGCTATGGGTTGGCGATCGTAGCGTTGACTCTAGTCATTCGCTTTGCCCTCTTCCCGCTTAGTGCAGGTTCAATCCGCAGTATGCGCCGCATGAAGGTCACTCAGCCTGTGATGCAAAAGCGCGTTAAAGAAATTCAAGAACGGTATAAGAATGATCCTGCGAAACAGCAGGAGGAAATGAGCGCGGTTTACAAAGAATTTGGCAATCCGTTGGCTGGATGTTTGCCAGTTGTTCTACAGATGCCGATTCTATTCGCGCTGTTTGCAACTCTAAGAGGATCGCCTTTCTCGGATGTGCCTTATACGGTGAATTTCCAGATTGCGCCTCAAGCCCAAGTGGAACAGGTTGCACCGCAAGCATTTGTCACGTCGCCTCAAAACGTTTACGTGGAAGATGGCGTTCACGCAAAAATTAGCGCGATCGCTCCTGCTGGCACTAAACTCGCTGTTGGTGAAAAAACCAAGATTGAGTTCCAGACCGCAGAGGGTAAGCCCTTTTCGCAACTTCTCACTGAGTATCCTGATAGCCATCTCACTCCAAGATTCAAAGCGACGACTGGAGCAGAACGCATCAAGATTAACGATGACGGCACGATCGAAGCGCTTCAACCTGGAGATGCGACGATTCAAGCTTTCGTGCCTGGGATTGCTGCTGATAAAGGCTTCTTGTTCATCGATCAGCTTGGACGAGTTGGAGCCGTTGATCCAGATGGCACGTTCCACTGGGACATCATCGGCATGATCGTGTTCTTTGGTCTTAGCTTGTACATCAGCCAATTGATTTCGGGGCAAGGCTCGACAGGTAATCCTCAGCAAGACACCATCAACAAGGTTACGCCTGTGATCTTTTCGGGGATGTTCTTGTTCTTCCCGTTGCCTGCGGGTGTCTTGATGTACATGGTGCTGGCGAACATTTTCCAAACGGCTCAAACCTTCATTCTGTCGCGTGAGCCACTGCCTGAGAACCTGCAAAAATTGGTGGATGCGGATGCTGCGGCAACAGCAAAAACCAGCGGCGGAAGCGCTAAGTCTGATGGTGGGGATGATTCTCTTCCCTTTGAACCTGGTCGTAAGAAAAAAGCATAGTGTTGGGACGTATGGCTGAAACTCAATTACAGCAGCGCGGTCAGGAGTGGCTCGAAACTTTTCTAAAGTTAGCTGCATTTCCGGCAACCGTAAGCGCTGAAATCCGAAATACCTCCGCTGAAAAAAGCTGCTGGTTGACAATCGACCATACTTCCCTTCAGCCTGCTCAAATCGAAGCCTTGCTTAGTAATAAAGGCGCGGTACTCGATTCGATTCAGTATTTGGCAAGTTCGGTTCTGAATATTGGGCAGGAAGAACAGATTGCTTATACGATCGAGATTGATGGCTATCGCGCTCGTCGATTGAAGGAACTCACTGATATTGCTGAGAATGCTGCCGCGAGAGTGCGTGAGACTGGAGAAGAATACGAAATCAAATCGCTTTCTTCCGCCGAGCGCCGCCAAGTGCATTCAATGCTTCAAGACAGCGGAGACATTGAAACGTTTAGTCGTGGGCAAGAACCCGATCGACGTTTGGTAGTTCGGTTAGCTGGATCAAGTCCAGAAGAATCTTAGCTTTGCTGTCTTCTACACTAGATGAATAGTGTCAAAGGATGACTCTTATGGCTGCCGAAACTGCTTCTCGATATGTAACTCGTAACGCTGACATTCTGAGCGGAGAACCAATCATTACTGGAACTCGCACGTCGGTTCGAGCGATCGTAGGACTGTGGCGGCTCGGAATCATGCCAGAAGAAATTCCAACCCATTTTCCTCATTTAAACTTGGCGCAAATTTTTGATGCGCTCAGTTTTTATCTCGACCACCAGGAAGAGATTAATCAGTACATTGAGCGCAACCAAGTTCCAAACGAATTAGTGCATCCATCTGTAAAATCAGTGCTCAATCCGTTGTGATAGCGCTCTATACAGATGAAGACATGTCCGCTTTGGTGGCAACACTTTTACGTGCTCGTGGAATTGATGTCGCAACCGTTCCAGAGCAATCAACGCTAGGGAAAAGCGATCGTGAACAGCTTGAATTTTCGACCTCCCTCGATCGCTGTTTGGTAACTCATAACCGAGTTGACTTTGAACGGCTGCACCTACAATTCTTAGAGGAAGGCGAGCAACATTCAGGAATTATTGTTGTGCCACAAAAAGGAGCGTATGAGATCGCGCAACGAATCGGCATTTTAGTCAGTTCGGTAACGGCAGAAGAAATCAAAAACCAGTTACTCTATGCCTGAGAGTCTGTCTAATTCGATAAACTGGTGTTGTACACGGCAGACAACTGGCATTAAACCTAATTTTGTCATTCATTAAACGCTTCAACTAACGTCGTATGGAAGCTATTCACATTCCTCGCCTGATTCAGTATCCGGAGCAGACTAAGACGATCGAGTTCAAGACGCTCCTCAAAGATCTCAAAACGCTTACTCCGGTTCAAGGTTGGATCAAAATCACGCATCAAGGCAATTTTCTCGAAATTTCAGCGAAGGCAGAAGCGATCGTAACTTTGACGTGCCACCGTTGTTTGCAGCAGTTTAATCACCGACTCGCGATCGAGCCGAGCGAAATGATTTGGCTCGACGAAAACGCCGATCAGCTTGATGAATTGCCGCTCGACAAAGAGCTTTCGATGGAGGATCTGGTTGAAACCTTATCGCCAAACGGTTATTTTGATCCCGAAACTTGGCTCTACGAACAACTTTCGCTCGAAATTCCGCAGCGCCAACTCTGTGAGCAAGACTGTGGAGGGATTGAAGTCGCGGACGAGATCAAAAATCCAGGGATCGATAGCCGTTGGGCAGCATTACAAGCTTTCAAAGGGCATCTCAATTAGCTGGATTAGTTGTACGGTAATAGAAAGACCGTACCTTAAGAAAAGCTATTTATGAGTTTTAGCGACGAATTCAATCTGCTAGTCCGGGCGCGTTATCCGATTATCTACATTCCGACTCGCGAAGAAGAACGAGTCGAAGCTGCGATCGCACAATCCGCCAAAGCCCAAGGCGATCGAGCCGTCTACACCTGGGATTTTGTCGATGGCTACCAAGGCAATCCCAACGATGTCGGATTCGGTAAACGTAATCCATTACAAGCACTTGAATTGGTTGAGAAACTTCCGATGAGTGCCCCAGCAATCTTTATTCTGCGGGACTTTCATCGATTTTTGGAAGATATTTCGATCTCGCGCAAACTAAGAAATCTAGTTCGACTGCTCAAATCTCAGCCTAAAAATATTGTGCTGTTATCGTCTCAGCTTTCGATTCCGGATGATTTGAGCGAAGTGCTAACGGTGCTTGAATTTCCGCTTCCAGGCGCAGCAGAGATTAAGGGCGAGATTGAACGATTAGTCAGTGCGACTGGACATCGACTTGAACCGAAGACTATGGATGAACTCGTTCGATCGTGCCAAGGATTGTCGATCGAGCGAATTCGTCGTGTTCTTGCCAGAGCCTTCGCGCTTCATGGTGAACTTCGCCCCGAAGATGTTGAATTAATCCTCGAAGAAAAGCGTCAAACGATTCGTCAGACTCAAATTCTAGATTTCTATCCAGCTAAGGAAGATATTTCTGATATTGGCGGATTGGATAACTTGAAGGATTGGCTGATTCGACGCGGGGGATCGTTTAGCGATCGAGCGAGACAATATGGACTCCCGCATCCGAAAGGCTTGATGCTGGTAGGAATTCAGGGAACCGGAAAATCCTTGACTGCGAAAGCGATCGCGCATCACTGGCATTTACCGCTTCTAAGATTGGATGTCGGTAGATTGTTCGGAGGCTTAGTCGGAGAATCCGAATCCCGAACTCGTCAAATGATCCAGCTTGCTGAAGCACTTGCCCCTTGCGTGTTGTGGATTGATGAAATTGATAAAGCCTTTTCAGGTGTAGACGGTCGAAGTGATGCGGGAACGACGAGCCGAGTATTTGGAACGTTCATCACTTGGATGGCAGAGAAAAAATCGCCTGTGTTTGTAGTTGCAACTGCGAATAATATTCAAGCTCTACCGCCAGAGATGTTGCGGAAAGGTCGGTTTGATGAGATTTTCTTTGTCGGACTGCCCACACAAGAAGAACGTCGATCGATTTATTCCGTTCATCTTTCCCGCCTACGACCGCACAATTTGAAGCAATATGATCTCGATCGATTAGCTTACGAAACTCCAGATTTCTCAGGAGCTGAAATCGAGCAAACCTTGATCGAAGCGATGCACATCGGTTTCAGTCAAAATCGCGACTTTACCACCGATGACATTCTCGAAGCCGCCAGCCAAATTGTTCCCCTCGCTCGAACCGCTAAAGAACAGATTGATTTTCTGCAAGATTGGGCGGCAGCAGGAAAAGCAAGACTCGCATCGAAACATAGTCAATTGAGCGATCGTATTCAGCGCCAACTTCAGCAACCGGAGTAAATCATGACTCAGACAAAAACGCTCTATGAGATGGATTATCTGCAATGGGTTGAAACGATGGTCGATCGCTTACGAAAAGGCGACTACGACAGAATTGATTGGGACAATTTAATCGATGAGATCGAGGATATCGCAAGGAGTCAGCGACGCAGCTTGAAGAGTAACCTGATTGTTGTGTTGCTGCATCTTCTCAAATGGCAATATCAACCTGAAAAGCGAAGTAGTAGCTGGGAATCGAGTTTACTAGAGCATCGGTATCGCCTTCGAGATGACATTCAAGATTCTCCCAGTCTCAAGCCTTATTTTGAAACAGTTCTTGCTGAGTCCTATCTGAGAGCGGCAAGACAGGCGAAAGCTGAAACAGGATTACCTTTAGAGACGTTTCCCACTGAATGTCCTTACGAGTCGGCTTCAATCTTGAACGATGACTTTTTACCGGATTGAGGAGAGATTCATCGATCGCGTTCTTTAGTGTTACTCTAAACTCTGAAATTCCCATGCGATCGTATGTCTCAGCCTAAACTCACAAAACGTGTCTCAACTGCCCTCGTGAATGCGCTTAGTGCTGGTGTTGTGCCACGAGTGGGCTTAGATCATATCGCGGTCGGTCGTGAAAAGGAAATTGCCGCGATTCAGCAAGATTTTGAGCATATTGCCAATGGTGGTGCAGCGTTCCGGTTTGTGATTGGACGCTATGGAGCGGGGAAAAGCTTTACGCTCCAACTAATTCGCAATTTGGCGATGGATAGCGGGTTTGTTGTAGCAGATGCGGATATTACGCCCGATCGACGTTTGGTCGGCAGTCAAGGGGCAGGAGTCGCCACTTACCGCGAACTGATGCGAAATCTAGCGACCAAGAGCCGTCCGGAGGGTGGAGCTTTAACAATCATTTTGGAGCGTTGGATTGCAGCCATTCAAGCGCAAGTCGCTCAAGAAACCGGACTGAAGCCGAATGAGGAAGGTTTTGATCAACAGGTCGAAGCACAAATTCGATTAGTCACTCAGGACGTTGCGGATTTGGTGAATGGATTCGATTTCGCGACTGTGATCATTGCGTATTGGACGGGTTATCGATCGAATGATGAAACCAAAAAAGAATCCGCCATGCGCTGGTTAAGAGGAGAGTTTTCGACCAAAACCGAAGCGAAAGCGGCGTTAGGGGTTCGGGTTATTATTGATGACGATTCTTGGTATGACTACATCAAATTGATTGCTCGATTTGCAGCAGATATTGACTACAAAGGATTGATCATCATTCTTGATGAAGTGGTGCATTTGTCGAAGATTCCGACTGCGATCGCTCGTCAAAATAACTATGACAAGCTTTTAGCAATGTTCAATGATGCGATGCAAGGGAAAGTCAGCCATCTTGGAACTTTGATCGGTGGGACTCCTCAGTTTCTAGAAGATCCGAGACGCGGATTGTATAGTGATCCAGCGTGGCAGCGTCGGACGGCTCAGAGTCGAGTCGTTCAGAGTGAAGCGATCGACACTAGCTCCCCAGTAATCTATCTAGAACCACTAAATGACAGCGAACTTCAGGTTTTACTACAAAGAATCTCGAATGTTTTTTGTACTCACTATGAATTGAAAAAACAGATTAGTTCAAGTGAAATTACTAACTTTATTGCTGCGGTACGAGGCGGAAAAATTGGAACCGAAACCCGTTTAACACCAGGTGAAATCATTCGTGACTTTATGACCGCATTGAATCTTTTACAACAAAATCCGCAGCTTAAATTCAATGAGTTAATCAACACTCAGCAGTACCAATCTGCAACCGTAAAAGAAACGCAATCTGCAACCGATGATGAATTTGCTGAGTTTACACTATAGAAAGTTTTGAATTATCCATTGATCAACGTCCTGATCAGGTGCGTACAGAATTGCAACTTCATCCGATCGAGGTGGCTCAAAAGAATTCCACATTTCATCGATGATTGTTGCTTTCACTCCTAATCTAGTTTGAGTTGTTTCATTCTGCTTGATTCTGCTGCGAATCTCATCGATCGAGATATCCAAATAAACCACGATTGTTTGATAGCTGTATCGTTCTGCCAGATTTCGATGTCGATCGCGTAACCATCGAAAACAACTGGTGTCATCTAAAACAATGTCTTTTCCGAACGGCATCCATTGTTCTAATTGTTGGTGTGCGATCGCGTGTTTTCTCCCACTCTTCAACGGGAATTCCTTCACCCCCAAACAGCGATCGAGCTTCATTAATTTCATCTAAGCTGATGTACGAACAGTGCAAAACCTCACAAATTGATTTTGCTAACGTTGTCTTGCCAGAGAAGGGCATTCCGCACATCAAATAAAGTGTTTGCATTTCACGATACTACCGATGTGGGCAGCAATGTAATTTTGACTTCCCCACCTGCTCTAGCTTCGATTTCTAACTTGTAGTCTTCTAGCAATCCCATTCCAATTAATGAGCCTGTCTCTGCTGCATTGATTTCAACTCGCTTCATTTATCCATCCCAGATGATCGAGCCAGCGTACATTTCAAAATCTTGAATACTTCCATCACCCAAAATGCCTTCTTGAATTCCTTGAAGCGTGAACTGTAGTTCGTCAATGATTGCTCTAGGTAATGTTAAATCTCCTGTAAATCCCGTATTAATCACTGCTCTGATGCTTCTCAAGCGTTTGTTGTCACCGACGATCGCAATCTGAAGAATCGCCTCACGGTTTGCGTTTACCCTTCCGGTCATCATTACAGTTCAGTCGCTCCGGAGTAGCCTATCCGATGAACTGCGCGGTGTCCGATCCGAACGAACAAAATTTGGGCATCAGGATGACGAACCAGCAATTGATCAGAAGCCGTTAAGCTATCTTTTGCCACCTCAAAATCTCCAGTTTCGATATCAATGGCAACAATCTTTCCGCGATTACTTTCCTCGACTTGCGATCCTTGCGGCATTTTCAAAGCATCGCGCACTTGGGTTTCATAAATTTCATGTCCCCGCCGCACAATTTCTTCTTTGTCGTATCGAAGCCGTCGCGTTGTCATGGATTTGATCTCGATTTAACAGGTTATTTTATTCTATCGAAGTCATCACCTATTTAGATTCAGCAATCTCATTCTGAAGACGATCGCGAAGTTCCATCAACAATTTCCCCAACATATTCCGCCCACTACCATCGCCACCATCGCCCCAATAAGAATCGTTCCGTGTATGTTCGACTAACACGGTATTACCTGTTGCAAGCAGCTTCTCCTTCAAATCTGGATGTTGAGTGAATTTGGCGTACAGTGCTTCGCGCATGACATCATCTTTCACCGCTTCCCAATCTGGGCGTAGAGGTCTAGATCGATCTCGTCCCATATCTGCTGCTTCGCGTGGGCTTTTGGCTTGTCGAATCTCTTCTTCGTGCGAGGTTCCTGGAAACTTCTGCGCTTGAAAGTAATGTTCTGAAGTTGCCCAGGTTTTGCCGTTGATGTCGATCGAGTAACGGGCAAAGTTCGAGAAGTAACCGTAGGGTTTATCGAGATGGTAAAAGTTGATAGTTTCGCTCATCTTAGTTCTGTGCAGTGTTGGGCGACAATCATATTGACCAAATGACGATTACGTAGTCCAGCATCGAGATCAAGTTTTAGACCAAGATCGGGATCAAGAATGAGATTGATTTGAGACTAAAATGAATATTGAGAAACTCTAC
>NZ_JBNXVP010000062.1:0-31623 GCF_050565645.1 Leptolyngbya sp. AN10 | reverse complement strand
TTTGAATTACATCGAACACGGCGACAACCGAATCAATGGCAATTGGCGATCGCATAAATAAAAGGATGCAGATTCAGAGAAGTCTGTGATCCAGTTTTTACAGAATGACTTTTTCAGCAAGCCCTACCTAGGAAAAGGGTTCTGGAATGAGTGAAAACTTTCAATCCATTGGACTTATGACTCCGATGCTCTGACTAAGCAGGGCTTGGACAAGATTCATCAGCGTAAGTTAGAGTCTCGGCTAAAAAAGTTGAAAGAGAGACAGGAAGAGCTAGAGAAAAAGCAAAACTGTTTAAGCCGTTTAGAGAGAGTACCCGAAGATTCTAGAAGTGAAGCTCAGATCAAAAGAATTGGAAATCTCAAAAAGGCAATTGAGAACCTCCAAGATCAGCTTGACAAATCTCGTCCAAAACTAGAGTGTCTACAAAATTCCCCTTTGTTCGACCGTCCCGATCGCCCGCTCTACCAAGGCGTTGACAATATTTTTGTCGGTGTGCTGCTGGATCTTGACAAACACCTAGTCGTTACGGTTGTAGATGCCATGCGACGTAAAATTCTAGCAATCCGGAACACCCACAGCCTCTCAAAGGAAGGTCATGACCTATTACAAAGATATTTTCACCAACGGCAAGAACACTCCAAGCGCCGACAGGTAGACCAGAAGGCACATCGCCATATTACTCAGACTGAATCTGGACTGGGTTCAGCAGGTGTCGCGTCTATTTGCTAAAGGGATTGTCGAGCTAGCGCAGCAGTACAAAGCCAGCACGATCGTCTTACCCAAAACAGATGGATGGTGCGATCGCTTGTACAGTCAGTTCGTGGCGAGAGCCGAAATCAAATGCAATGGCAGCAAGAAAGCGATGGCGCGATATACCAAAGCGCATGGGGAGAAACTCCATCAGTGGGACTACAGCCGATTAAGCCAAGTAATCAGCGATCGTGCTGCAACCGATGGGTTAAAGGTGCTGAAACAAGGAACGGTGTATGAAGAAGATGCCTTTCAGCAAGCTGCAAATTTGGCGATCGCAGCTTACGATTCGTTAAATTCGGACGAGACGTAACCGCGTTTGCGCTCCCACGCATTACAATACGCACAGTGCCTGACGCATATGCACTATAAGCCTACGCTTCTTGGTGTCTCTATGCTGAGGTTAGTATCTAGGTACTGAGTCCGGTGTCTAGATGCTGAAGTTTAAGGGGAGATTTGACCCGCAACGGATACTTTCAAGCCCCTGTAGCTGCCCGCTCCTGGTGGGGTGCCCTGACACCCGCCTCATTACAGCAATGTAATGGTTGTCTGGCTAATGAGAGAAGGTTTAGGGACATAGGTTGATGACCTACTTCAATCATAGACTGCGCGACCAGATAAGTGAGTGTGATCCGCAAGGATCTAAAAGCCTTTGGCAAGTCAGTTTTTCTGCTTTGTTGAAGGTCGGGCTTGGTTCTCCAAGGTGGCTACGAATCCTTCTCGATTTTTCGGCAAACCAAAGCGGGAGTCATATTCCCGGCACCTTTGCCAATTTCTAATTCCTGAGTGGCTGTGGGTTTCACGATCGCCCTTGTTCGACCACTCCTTTTTCAAACAAGGAAAGTAGTACAAGAGCGGAGCTTTGCCAAAAAGCAGCTTGAAACTAACATAGTTCCTGGGTTTTAGTCGTCAAGGGTCGCAATGAGTGATTTGGCGTAAGACGGAATGAAAGGTCCACATTAGTAGGTAGGCATCGCTGATCGCGGTCGCAATGAGCGATTTGGCGTGGGACGGAATAAAGGCGACGCAGAATTGGTCTGAGCGCGATCGCTGCCAAGTCGCAATGCTGCTCTCGTGTGCGATGGAATGAAAAGATACGTGGTCAAATACACTCTTCGTCATGCATTCAAATAAATTGGGACTAATTTCGCTACAATTAAACTTATCGAGAAGGAACGAGAGAGGCAGAGGTCTGCAAACTCTGTAGAGTAGTGACGATTAACACCAAGTCTATTGATAGCCGTTAGGCGCCCAATCAATAGACTTGAGCGCGTGTTGTTTTGCGAAGCGGCAACTGGGCTTAAATTTGCCCTGTATTCCTGAAGGCTGTGTCTGATCTAGTTTTAACTGTTCTGTAGAGCAACCAGCTCATAAACAGTTAGCGACATTAGCTTGCGAAAAGCAGCAAAACACGCTTTTAGCGACATTAACGTGCGACTTTCTCAAAAGTGCATTAATAAATGCGAGAACGACATTAACGTGCGACGAGCGACATTTACCGTGCGACCGTACAACAGGAGGAGAAACCCTTTAAGGCGGCACCCAGATTCGAACTGGGGGTGGAGGTTTTGCAGACCTCTGCCTTACCACTTGGCGATGCCGCCGATTTGCATCGATCTAATCATATCACTTCGTGCCGAATAAGCGATCGCCTGCGTCGCCAAGTCCCGGAATAATATATCCGTGTTCGTCTAAGCCTTGATCGATCGCGGCTGCATAAATGGGGACATCGGGGTGCTGTTCTTGAAAATGAGTGATGCCTTCGGGAGCGGCAAGCAGGCAGAGGAATTTAATCGATCGAGGATTGGTTTGTTTGAGGCGATGAACGGCAGCGACGGCTGAATTTCCCGTTGCCATCATCGGATCGACGACGAGCATATCGCGCTCTTCGGTATCATCAGGAATCTTGAAATAGTATTCGATCGGTTCAAGCGAATTGGGTTCTCGATAAAGACCGACGTGACCGACTCTAGCAGAGGGGATTAATTGGAGAATGCCGTCGAGAATTCCTTGTCCAGCCCGCATAATCGAGACGACGACGAGCTTTTTATCGGCAGCTAGGACGGGCGCTTCCATTTCTGCCATTGGGGTTTGAATGGTTTCGTAACGCAAGGGTAGATCACGGGTGACTTCGTAGGCGAGTAGCAAGCTTACTTCGGTCATGAGTGCGCGGAATTTTGCGGTGCTGGTGGATTCGCGGCGCATTAAGCTGAGTTTGTGCTGGATTAAGGGGTGTTCGATCAGGGTTAGGTTTGCAGCCATAGTTAGAATACGGTTCCGTCACTAGAAATTTGAATCGGGGGAGTTCCATTGGGGCGGAGGGAGGCGGCGATTTTACGTCCGGCTGTCCAGGTTCCGCCTTGAAGGACTTTGACGAGGGGGAGAGAGTCAGGGGTGAGATCGAGTTTGAGCCGAATCGTATCGGCAATACGATCGAGTAAACAAACAGTCAGTGCCCGCCATTCAACGATCAGTTCAGAGTCGGGAGAATGGGAAATCTCAGCAAGTTGTGGATTTTTAAGTTGAAGCAAGCCGAGATCGAGACAGAGACCGCCATTTCGATATTCAGGAAGTCCGGTCATTTGATCAAGATTCGTGATCGTTAATCCTAATGTTTGTAAGGGTTCAAGTAAGGAATACGTGAGCCATTGAGAGAGTTTGTGAAAGGGAACAAGCTGATCATCCGGTAAAGCGGAATGTTTCCAGACATCGCCAAGGTTAATTCCGTCGATCGATAGTCTTCCCGACCAAATTTCGCCTAAACCTTTGAGAACTGCATCAAGCACAATAACGGCTGAGAGTTTTCCTTGGTCGGAACATCGAACTAGATAATCAACGAGATTTCCAGGACGAGGAATCGTTCCAAATAGATCGGGCGATTGTTCGATCGTATATCCCAGTTTTTGCAGGAGGTTCGATCGTCCTTCTAATCCAACTAACGGATTGTCAGATGTAACTTGGAAAATTTTGGCAATCTTTTCAGGTGTGATTTGCTTAAGTCCTTCAGCATCGGTTTGATACGGCTGATCCGAAAAAGCTCCAGAACAGAACGCATCGAAAGACGCGATCGCTAATCCTTCCGATCTTGCCCAAGTTTGACCTGTTGAAGCTTCGAGATAGTTCCAGCGATCGCCTGCTCCCGCATCTAATAAGACACTAGGGATCACGAGATCAAACATTGCTTTGGCTTGATCAATTGGAGTACTGAATTTTCCCTCAAGCTGTTGGACACGCGGAATATTCCCGACTTCAAAATGCCGCCAACGACTGTGAAACGGAACATCCAAATCAGGATAGTGTTCGCGAATCACAGCAATCACATAATCTGCAACCGGATCAAGTTGCGATAGGTCAAGGCGAAAGTAAGTCAGTTGATCTGCTTGGGCAAGCTCGAAGAGTTGATAACAGCGATCGCGAATGGATGAGGGCGATCGCAGATACTCTACTAGATTAGTCACTCAATCCCCGTCCTTTAATCTCAGCTAGGGCTTCCTCGGTCAGAACTTCGGTTTCGGTATAGTATCCTGCTGCTTTTTTTGCCTCGATTTCCACCATTGCATCAGCGGGAATCAGTTCTTCGGGGATCGGAACGCGAGTGACAATTTCGATGCCCGATCGAGTAATCGCGTCGTGCTTCATATCGCTCATTGAAATAAAGCGATCGATGCGTGTAATTCCCAACCAATGCAGTACATCTGGCATGAGTTCTTGGAAGCGCATATCCTGAACGCCTGCTACACATTCGGTACGAGCAAAGTACGCATCGGCACGATCGCCACCTTCTTGACGTTTCCGAGCGTTGTACACAAGGAACTTAGTCACTTCACCGAGGGCACGTCCTTCTTTTCGGAGATAGACGATCACGCCTGCGCCACCTTGTTGAGCGGTTTGGACACACTCTTCGATCCCGTGAACGAGGTACGGGCGACAGGTGCAAATATCGGAACCGAACACATCAGAGCCGTTACATTCATCGTGGACGCGAACCGTTAAGGCACGATTTGGATCAGTGATTGCATCTGGATCGCCCACAATGTAGACCGTGATTCCGCCGATCGGGGGTAGGAAAACTTTGAGATCCGGACGAGTCACAAGCTCCGGGAACATTCCGCCTGTTTGCTCGAATAAGGTTCGACGCAGCACGCTTTCTGCCACATCAAGCCGTTTTGCAAGTCCGGGAAGATACCACACAGGCTCGATCGCGGCTTTGGTCACGACGAGATCGCCGCCTTTCTTCATGATTTCGCCATCTTCTTGCAAGCGACCTTTGGCGATCGCGTCTTGCAGTTCTGGCATATTGATGTGGGCTTTAGTAATCGCGATCGTCGGTTTGATGTCATAGCCTTGGTCGTAGAGATCGCGATACACCTCGCCCACGATCGCGCCAAAAGGATCGATCGATACGATTTTTTCTGGATCAGACCAAGCGGGATGTGGCTGAAGGAGAGCAGCCGGAGCCGTATTGGTGAGATCGGCGCGGTGATTAGCATCGAGTTTGCCGCTGGCGACTGCAAGAGCGCGATACACCGCATAAGAACCGGAATGCGTTCCGATCACGTTCCGGTGAGATGGAGTCGTGACCGTTCCGATAATTGCGCCGCGTTTGATGGGATCGGATTCGCCCCAATGAATGGCGATCGACTTTGAGAACTTACCAGGATGAGATGTGAGAACGATCGGCTGTGAACGTTTGGGCTGACTAACCATAGACACTCTCTCGCACCAAGTCACGTTTTTGAAACAATGATCGTAGCAAGAGTATTGGAGGATAGATAGTGTCTTAGGTGGCAAAGTTGCAAAAAATTCGTCTAAGTGAACTTATTAAAGAGTCTTTGCCGCATAAAATCGAAATCCTCACGGGTTAACCATAGACTCGGTGGCGCAGTTTTGAGCACGATCGGATAACAAAGCCAAACTGAAACTAATCGAATCGCGGTTGAACCAAGCAGCGCGAGTCCTAATCCGAGCAGTCCAAACATCGGAGTCAGCATCAGAATCAGCGGAATTCCCATCATCAAGCCGATTCCTTGGATAACGGTGACGATTCCAGGTCGATCGATTGCCATAAATGCCTGAGCCAGCATGACTGCAATTCCGCCTAAAACCGTTTCGATCGCTAAAATCCGAAAGATAGGAATTGCAGGCAGATAAGCAGTTCCGTAGAGAAGATTCAACATGAACGGGGCGAGAAGCATCATGATTAGCGCAAATACGATCGCTAATACGCCACTAATTCTTGCGGCTCGTCCGGTCATTTCTACGACTTCGGAAAGCGGACGAGCAGCAGCTTTCGGAAATAACACCGTCACAAATGAGCTTTGAATTACATAGAGCAATTGACAGAGACTAAACGCGATCGCATACAGTCCCATTGCGGAAGATGCTAACAAACTCACGGCTAGGACTTGCTGAATTTGTCCTGCTAAAGCGCTGATCAAATCGATGCCATACGCCCGAAATCCGTAGTGCGTCAGCCGCTTAAGAGAGATTTTGAGATAGGTAAACCGAATCACAAAAAACTGTCTAGCACGAGCCATCATCCAGATGAGCAGCGGAACCATCGGAATCCAGTACGAGAGTACCGCAGTGAACGGCGTGAGATGTTGAGTGAGTGCCAGAACCACTAAGATTCCCAACGTACTGATCGGCGGAATGTAGCGAATTTGATTTGCGATCGCAAATTCGTCACTCGCCTCCATTGCCGATCGTAGAATTTCGGTCAGAACAACGAGCGGAACTGCCAACATCAACGCCTGAGATAAGCGAATGGATTCGGCTTCATATCGTCCACTCATCAGGATAGGAATGGCAATGAAACCGACAATACCGCTGAAAATGCTGATGAAAACTCCAAGAACAATCGCAGCAGAGAAACTGCGCGATCGATCCGTAGGATAGCGCTTCAGTGTATAAAGCAATGCACTTGGTAATCCGAGCGACAATGAGTAAGCAAAAAACTGAGGCCAAATCGCCATTGCTGCCTGTTCACCGCGTCCAGAGGGACCAAGGATTCGGGCAGTAATCGTTCCAGTCGCGACATTCACCGCGATAATCAAAGCTCTTGCTAGTAACGTTTGAGCGATCGCGGCTGTTCCATCACGTCCTTGCAATGACTGTGACCCTCGCCGCACTAGAGTCGAAATCCGCCCTCCCCAATTTCTCATTCACTCTCACCTGCTGTCGGAACGCAGGATCATCTTAACGTCCTTCTAGCAAAGAGAAAAAGGCATCGTCCAATTCATAACCCAGTGTTTTTGTCATCGACTTTAAGCGGGATCTCGATTCAATTTGCTGCTGATCGAGCCAATTCATCAACACAAAGGTTTTGCTCATGACGAAGATTTCGAGCGCTTCTGGGTTGTATTCGATGCCATCAGGCTGAATCTCGTGCGGAACCAGCATTGCCGCATATCGCCCTAATTCCTTTTGTGACCAATCGAGCAGGAATGGCAACCAGGGATACATCGAATCAAGCCGAATGAACCAAAGTCGAACTTCTGGCACTTCTGATAATTCGCGGGGATCACCTAATTCGCGGGGGTAGTCGATGTTGAATTGAAGTTTTTGCTCGTATTGGCGGATATCTGATTTGAGCGGCTCGATCGCTGCGATCGCGGGAGCTAAATCGACCCGATCGATCTGGTCTGAATTGAGATGAATGACAACTGACATAAGAATTTCTATCTCTAGATGCCTTTCATCTTCTAACGATTGGGTGCTTTTGAGAAGCATTACAATCAAGAACGAAATGTGTTCACACGGCTTATGTCTGAAACACCGCTTTACGCGCTCGACCCCTTGAATCGATTCTCCGATCGCGCAAATGATTATCAAAAGTACAGACCGAGCTATCCGCCAGCAGCGATCGACAAAATTCTCGCCAATCTCGAAGCTCCATTAGTGGCAGCCGATATCGGAGCAGGAACCGGAATTTCTGCTCGACTGTTCAGCGATCGAGGTTTACAAGTGATCGCGATTGAACCGAATGCAGCCATGAGCGCGGAAGCAGAATCCTATCCACGAGTTGAGTTCCGACAAGCGACCGCAGAACAAACCGGACTTCCGGATCAATCTGTAGATTTGGTCACTTGCTTTCAAGCGTTTCACTGGTTTAATCCTGATACTGCACTTCAGGAATTTCGGCGAATTCTGAAGTCTTCTGGACGATTGGCAGTGGTTTGGAACACTCGCGATTTGGATGATCCATTCACTGAGGAATATGGTGCATTGTTGCGGCAAGTTTCAGAAAAGCATCCAGCCCTCGATCGAGTATTTGGTCGTAAAGAAATGCTGCCAGAAAACTCGTACTTTCCAACGTTTGAGGAGCATTGTTTTCCCTTAGAACAGGCGCTTGATTTGGCTGGATTGATTGGGAATTCAAGAAGTCGATCGTATGTTCCAAGTTCGGGCGAATTGTTCGATCGATTGTTGCAAGATCTCGAAGCTTTGTATCAACGAAATGCCGACGATCGAGGTTTGGTTTACATTAAATACCTGACGGAAGTTTTTATTGCTGGAGCTTGATGAATGGGATTGCGACTAGAGCAGATTGTTCCTTGGGGTCGATCTCGATCTGAGTACATTCAGATGTTTGACTTGACTGAATCTGATCTGCAAGGAAACATTCTTGATTGTGGAAGTGGTCCCGCCAGTTTTAATGATGAAATGACTCAGTTGGGACAGTCGGTAACTTCTTGTGATCCGATTTATCAGTTCTCAACTGAGCAAATTCAGGAAAGGATTGATCAAACCTATGATGTGATTCTCTCGAAAGTAGAAGCGACAAGAGAAAATTTTATTTGGACGCACTTTCAATCGCCTGAAGAAATGGGACAATGCCGAATGGCTTCAATGCAGAAGTTTCTTGCTGATTTTGATTCAGGATTACAGCAAAAACGATATCTAAACATTGAACTTCCAGAGCTTCCCTTTGCAGATCATCAATTCGATTTAGCACTGTGTTCTCATTTGTTGTTTCTCTACTCGGATCAATTGAGCTTAGAATTTCACTTATCGTCGATCGTTGAACTGTGCCGTGTCGCGCCTGAAGTGAGAATTTTCCCATTACTTCTCAATATGACAGGTGAACCTTCGCCGTTTATTGATCCTGTGATGCAAACCTTGAAAGAGCGAGGCTATCAAGTCAATCTGCGACAAGTCCCTTACGAATTTCAGCGCGGTGGAAATCAGATGCTTCAGATTAAAACGTTGTAGAAATTGCTTGTACTGGACAAGTCGGAATACATTGCTCACAGACAATACAGCGCGATCGCGTAAACAATAATCGAAAACTCTGCGGATCAAGCGTGAGTGCTTCCGTCGGACAAACTCCAGTACACAGCCCACAATCGACACAGGTGTTTTCATCGATCGTAATTTCGCGACTGGCAAACGAGACAGAAATATCCTGCGATCGCATCCAATCGATCGACGCATCTAATTGATCAATGTCACCTGATAGTTCCACAACTAATTTACCGACTTGATTCGGAGCAACCTGGGCACGAATAATATTCGCTGCCACATTAAAATCCTTTGCCAATCGGTACGTCACTGGCATCTGAACGGAACGTTTTGGAAAGGTTAGGGTGACTCGCTTTTTCACAGTTCGATCGTGTTTTTCTTCATTCTAACGGGGGTTATCGATCTTGTTTTTCACACCGATCCTGTAATCCTACTCACTCAGCATATAAAGATTTCATGAAGCGTTTTGCGATCGATCCGTGATTCCGCCACAATGTTCAAGAGCGTCAAGCAGTACAGATCAAAGCATTTACCCAAGCCCCAATTCGCTGAATTTTTCAGCACCGATCAGGGATACGTGCCTATTCACCTGAATTGGAGTAGAGTTTGGATGACGACCTTACAAAAGAATAAAAAAGTTTTTGCCGCGCTCACTGTTGCGGTCAGCTTCAGCGCGATCGCATCTCTCAAAGCTGAAGCGGCGATCATCACCGTGAATGATTCCGGAAATTGGATCACGGGTGCAAACACGATCGCCAATCAGGGATTTAATCCCATCCCAGTTCCCAATGGACCCGAAGCACTCGGAACTGACTTATCCTTGCTCAGTTCCCCGCTCGGCAACATCGAATTTATGGGCAGTGTTAACAAGCGCGAAATTGGGAAGGGATGGCAAACCTGGAGTAATGGTTACACAGGCGAAGTGTACTTTACTAACGGTGCACCCACACTCGATATTGCACTTCCTAATCTATCCGCATTCGATTTCTATGCTCAACCCGATGTGTTTACTCCGGGTGTATTTTCCCCATTTACAATTTCTGTGGTTGCTCAAAGCGGTGTCGTGTCAGATGTTCTGAGTCAAGCTGTAAACGGCGAGTCAGGCGCACAATATTTTGGATTTTATAGCGATGATCCCCTTGATCCCATTCGATCGATTCGGATTACCGGGGAGCAAGAATCGGGAGGATTCGCGATCGCTCAGATGCGAGGAGCCAGAACTGCCGTTGTCCCCACACCACTACTGTTACCTGGTGTGATTGGACTGGCAGTCGGACTGTGGCGAAAAGCGCGGAACAAACAACGAGTAAGCTAAGCCAACTTAGTAGATTGGACTGGGAACTCTGAAACTGTGCCCTCGCTCTTTTCAGATTGTATGTTCCCAGTTCTCATTATTGAAGCCGATCGCTTAGTTCGGAAATTGCTCAAACAGTCGCTCCAGCCCCAAGGTTTTGAAGTGATCGAGGCGACGACTGGAGAAGAAGGATTAGCACTCGTTCCAAAGGTTTGCCCTGCCCTGATTCTCTGTGATTGGAATCTACCTGGAATTGATGGTTTGTCACTCTGCCGCACGATTAAAGCGAATCCAAATTGGGCAGACATCTACTTCATTTTACTCACTGCTTACAATTCACCAGAACATCATGTAGAGGCGTTGGATAGTGGAGCCGATGACTTTGTTGCTCATGACTTTGTTGCTCAACCGATTCAGATTAAAGAACTGAGTGCCAGATTGAGAGCGGGTTTGAGAGTGTATCAAGCATTTCAGGAACAGCGTCGATTAACTCAAGAATTGAAGCTTCAACGGGAACAGTTAGAGTCAGAAATGGCAGAAGCAGCAGAGTACGTTCGATCGCTGTTACCTGCTCCGATCGATGATCGGATTGTTGCTCGATCGCAGTTTCTTCCCTCTCGACAGTTAGGCGGCGATTGTTTCGATTATCATTGGCTCGATTCTGATTTCTTTGCAATGTATCTTTTAGATGTGTCTGGACATGGGTTGGGAGCCGCTTTGGTCTCTGTCACCATCCAGAATGTACTTCGCGCTCAAATTTTACCTGGGATCAATTTCTATCAGCCTGGGTTAGTGTTAACTGCATTGAATGAAGCGTTTGCATCTGAGGCGGATTGGCTCAGTGAAACACCGAGCGATCGCTATTTCACGATTTGGTATGGGGTGTATAACTATTCCAAGCAGTTATTGATGTATTCCAGTGCGGGACATCCTCCAGCAATTGTCGTTTCTGGTCAGTCTCCGAATCACCAGATTGCTCGACTTCGGACAGCAGGAACCCCGATCGGAATGTTTGCTGATTCAAAGTACAAGACTCAGTTTTTCAAGGTTGAGCAAGAGAGTACCTTGTACCTATTCAGCGATGGAATCTATGAAGTTCAGCGATCGAATGGAGAAATTTGGAACTTAGATGAATTTGTTGGATGTATCGATCGACATCACCATTCGGAGCAATTGGATAGTTCGGAAACGATTATTCGAGCGGTGAAAGAGTTGAAATGCGATCGAGATTTTGAGGATGATTGCTCACTGTTGCAAATTAAGCTGCGATAGTTCAATGGAGCCATTCAAATTATTTGGCTCCATTGAACTATCCAATTAGGAGATTTCTACGAAAGAGCTTACCGCTTGAAAGACTGCCCTTCGGCTTCGCTCAGGGCGCGATCTCTAGCTGACTGAGCGAAGCCGAAGACAGCGGGCAATTTGTTTTCGATAAATCTCCTTAAACCGTTGAATAGCTAACTCGTGCTCGATCGAATTCTGCTTGATCTGCAAAAATTGGGAAAAACTGAATTACATCTGCAAGCTCTAACAGCATTCTAATTTCCTGTTTCATCGCACAGAGCGAGAGGATTCCTTGCGCTGCCTTCACTGCTTTGAATGAACTGACCAACGCGCCCAAACCAGAACTATCCATAAAGATAACCTGCTCAAAATCAATCAAAATCTCGATCGTTCCTGTACTAATCAGATCAAGAATTTCTTGCTTAAATTGTTTTGCTTGAGTGTGACCCAAAATGCCGCACACCTTAATTACTTTCACAGGCTGACTCATTGCGATCACCTAAGGACTAGAGAACTGACTTTGTGACTGCCTCATCAAAAAACAATCCTATTTCATAAAGCCCTGATAGTTGTCTGAGTTCTTTATGTAGAATTTCAGATTTTTGCACGATCGCTTAAACCAGTGTTTCCGTAATTTCAACCTGTGTAGAGTCCCCTGCCAGTCCTATCTGAGCTTCAGTTAGACGAAAACCGTTATCGATCGTGCCAGTGCAGGCACTCTGCTATCAGTTCTATCTGAATCGATTGTCCAAGCCTGCTGCTTACTCTCATGAGGTCAACATGATTCAACAATCTCCGATCGAAGTTTCTGTCATTCGTACTAATGAACTGTATCTCTTACAACTTCCAACATTGTTAACGGTCGCTGAAGCAGTAGCATTCCGCACTAAGTGTCGAGAACTAATCGAAGCAAAACCAAGTAAGATTGTTCTTGATTTTGCTCAGACAACCTTTATCGATAGTAGTGCGATCGGTGCGCTGGTAATGTGTTTGAAGGCTGCTCAATCGCATCAAATTGAACTGGTCTTGTGGAGCGTAAAGCCTGAGATTTTGACCATTTTAGAGTTAGCTGATCTCGATCGACATTTCACAATTGAATCTGGGATTTCTCTAGAATCCAGTCCCGAATCTCAGATTGAACCCACACACCCTTCTATCCAATCCAGGATCAAAAGAGCGATCGACATCATCGGTGCAATGGTAGGTTTAGCAATTACAGCAATCATATTTGTTCCGATTGCGATCGCGATTAAGCTAGATAGTCCGGGTACGATTCTGTTTTCTCAAACTCGCTGTGGTCATCTAGGGCGACGCTTTCAAGTTTGGAAGTTTCGATCGATGGTGAGTGATGCTGAACACTTAAAAGCACAAGTACAAAACCAAAACGAAGGTGCATTTTTCAAGAACGCCAATGATCCGAGAATTACGAGAGTTGGACGATTTCTACGAAAGACCAGCTTAGATGAACTACCGCAGTTTTGGAATGTGCTATGTGGGGAGATGAGCTTAGTCGGAACTCGTCCACCCTTGCCCGAAGAAGTCGATCGATATGAGATATCAAGCTGGCAGCGACTCAATGTTAAACCTGGAATTACTGGAGAATGGCAGGTACATGGTCGATCGGAGATTCGCAACTTTGAAGAGGTGATTCAGCTAGATTTGCGATATCAAGAACGTTGGAGTTTGAAGTATGATCTGGAGCTAATTCTTAAAACTATCGTAGTTTTATTCAGGAAAGATAGCGCGTTTTAACCATCCCAGGAGTGCATCCACCATGAACAATTTTGCCTTTACGAATGGTGTGATCCACTTCGATCGATTGATTGTTCAAACGGATCTCACAGCGATTCCGCAAATTCTAGTTTGGTTTGAGCCATTTCAACAGAGTCCCGTTTCTCAAGCGGTTTGGCTGCAAGGACAAATTGCATTAGTCGAAGGTTTTACCAATGCTGTTCGACACGCACACGAACAGTTACCTAGAGAAACTCCGATTAAAATCGAGGCAGGTATCTATTCAGATCAATTAGAAATTCGAGTGTGGGATCGAGGAGCGCCGTTTGACTTAGCAGCGTTAATCGATCGAGTAGAGCAAGAGTATCCCAATCCGATCGAACATGAAGCTCACTGGGGAGCCGCACTGTTTAAAAAGCTTCGAGATCAACACAGTTGGCAGATTGATTACTGCTGCTCTCGTGAAGGTCAAAACTGTTTGAAGTTAATTAAGTCCTATTAGAGCGCGTCTGGATCAATAGCACTGAAGAAATGCGAGAATAGACAACAGTGAACCAGGCACAACAATTATGGTGAGTGAAGTTAGAACAATCACAGGACGCGGAATTCCTGTCGTCGGCAATGACATTGATACCGATCGCATTATTCCAGCAAGATTTCTCCGCTGTGTGACGTTCGATGGATTAGGAGCACAAGTGTTCGCAGACGATCGCACTCAACTCCAAGGACAGCATCCGTTTGATCTACCACAGTATCAAGGTGCAACAGTTCTGATTGTGAATGGCAATTTTGGCTGCGGTTCGAGTCGGGAACATGCACCACAAGCGATCTCGAAATGGGGAATTCAAGCAATCATCGGTGAAAGTTTTGCAGAGATTTTCTTTGGAAACTGTGTCGCGATCGGTATTCCTTGTATTACGGCTGCTCCAAGTGTTACAAGCCAACTTCAGAAACTCGTTGCAGATGATCCACAAGCAGAAATTTTGGTGAATTTAGATCAAATGAAAGCGCGGTGTAGATCATTTGAGGCTGATATTTCTATGCCTTCTGGAGCGCGTCAAATGCTGACTTCTGGAACCTGGGATGCTTGTGGTCAATTAGTATCGCAAGCAGAGCAAGTTCGAGCAACTGCTGCAAAATTACCTTATGTGGCTTGGAGTCGATAGCAATCTACCAAGTTGTATAAGGATGCTGTGCAAGGTTGGAATTGTAGTAGCGCGGATCATGTGAGACATCTTCCCCAACCCAATCAGGAAGGTCGATCGATTGATCTGCGCTTTCAAGTTCCACTTCCGCGATCGTTAATCCTCGATTTGCCCCCAAAAAATCGTCAATCTCCCACAGTAAACCGTTCCATTCGATCTTGTGACGATATTTCTCAATTAACGGCGGTTTGCACAAACTATCTAACATCTGTGTGGCATCCTCGACGGGAATTTCGTACTCAAACTCAGCACGAGAAATTCCCTGAGTTCTGCCTTTGATGGTGATGTAACCGCGATCGCGAATCACTCGAATTCTTACGGTACTTTCAAGTGTGGGAATGTACCCTTGGCGGTAAAGTTCACCTTCAGCAAGTCTCCGCCATTGGTCATTTCTGACTAAGAACTTTCGCTCAATTTCAACGCCCATCGTTTTAACTCTCCTGGTCTTGTAGAAATAGAAACGCATCCACTTCTGCACCCGTCGGTTGAGCATCGATCGCACCTGCTCTCATGGTGGTTAATGCTCCTGCTGCACTAGCATATCGAACAATCCGATCGGCATCCTGTTTGACTTCTGTGAGTTGATGTTGGCAAAGCTGATGAACAAATCCAGCTAAGAAACTATCCCCTGCACCTGTGGTATCTTCAACCTCGATCGAGAAAGCTGGAACTTTCCCCTCTTTCTGACTCAAACAATACGCACATCCTTTTTCTCCCGCAGTTACCAGCACCCCTTCCAAGCTTTCGACTCGATGAGCAATCACACCCGGATCAGTCGTTTCAAACAGCCATTCTGC
Organism: Leptolyngbya sp. AN10; assembly: GCF_050565645.1. Taxonomy (NCBI): domain Bacteria; kingdom Bacillati; phylum Cyanobacteriota; class Cyanophyceae; order Leptolyngbyales; family Leptolyngbyaceae; genus Leptolyngbya; species Leptolyngbya sp. AN10. The sequence goes on along the minus strand of NZ_JBNXVP010000062.1, from coordinate 16,317 downwards.
TTCTTCTTCTGCCATTTTGAGATAGTCCGCACGTTTGATCACCTCGTGAATCATCTTCGGCGCAATACTTTGATCTTTCCAAAATACAGGTCGCCAGTTCACATCCAAAACGACTTTGACAAAGAACTGTTCACAAAGTTCAAGTGCCCGCTCGATCGCGGCTCGACTTTCTGGGTAAGCTAGTAATAATGTTCCAATTACTAAGTAATCTGCGTGTTGAAACAATTCGACGGGAATGCGATCGGCTTTCAGATGCGTATCTGCAAACTCAGTCGTGTCCCGCTGTTCCCCGAATGCTACGAAACTACGATCGCCCGTTTGCGATCTCAACACTAAAACCGTTCGGGTCGGTGCGGCATAGGTTTGAATGCCGCTCGTCTCGACTGGGATCGAGTTGAGCAAATCGATCAGCGATCGACCGAGTTCATCCTCGCCCACACAGCCAACAAACGCGCTCGGTGTCCCTAATTTCGTCAGCGCACAGGCAACATTCGCAGGAGCGCCCCCTGGGTAAGAAGTCCAAGAAGACACCGATTCAAGCGGCAATCCCGGCTGATTCGAGATGCGATCGAACAAAATTTCACCTAAACAAATCACACGAGGGTGCATCGTAGTTCCATCTTTCAGTGTTTCCTTTATGGTATTTACGATCGCTCTTTTGAAACCTAAAGAAATCACGATGCCTTCTTTACTTCCTGGAAAATTTGGTCTGTCCCTGATCGGTGAAACTCTAGCGTTTTTGATTGATCCAATTTCCAAGAGCCGCATTCTCGGAGCGAAATTTCTACTGTCATCAGGATTTGATAATTTTTCTTGGCGTGAAGGTTATCCTGAGATATTTCACAAATTATTGGGTCGATCGCTGTTTGCACAAAAAGACGAAGAGCACCGAAGAAATCAGCGTTTAATTATGCCTGATTTTTAATCTGGTATGACTTATCTAGAAGACTGGCTGGTTAATAATAGCGAATGTCATAGCCCCAAAGTTGAGCAACAGCAGGGGCTATATTTGCTCCCAAAGCATAGAGTGCTGCCATAGTGGTCGGTGCGTTAGATAGGGTCGAACCCCACTTGAAGTTTGTTGTGCTGCTCTGCAAGAATTGAGTCCTAGCTACTCGCTCGATCGTAAGCGAGAGTGCCTCAGCGCGAGAACACCTGGAACTGTCGCCATCCCATAAACAGATGTGCAGACCAATGATACCCCTGCAAACGAGACCAGCCGTCCCTGCATCGTTGTTGCACTGGAACCGACCGCCGCTATGACAGCCCCAATGACCCAGGACACTGACAGTAGCCCGACCCAGTACCCTCGAATGCCCTGTGAGCGCAACTGAGCCAGCGGAATCAGAACTGGTAAATAAAGAAAGAGTCCGATCAGCGTGACGGAAAAAAGTACCGTTGGCTTGGCAAGTCCACTAATCCCGTTGATGTCTTTGTCCATGCTATGCAGCAATGCCGATAAAAACCAAACAGGAGTGAAACTTAGAAGTGAAGAATAAACTGTCCTCATGCAACTCCTTTTGTATCAGTACAAGTAACGTTTAACTCTTACACGTCCCTTTGACTTCATGCTAACAATTAAGTTGCGCGTCTCTGCCGAACGGTTCGCTTGAGCGGCGACGCAAAGAACAGAACGGTAGACGAAGAAACTCTGCTCGTCCGCTCCAAGCGAATTGTTAGACATCTGACACCAACGGCAAACGGCGAATACGGATACGGCTTGGCTCCACTGTAAGGGCTGATCCTTGTTCTAAATCCTCCTCGCATTCGCCAATGACGGTTAGTAGGAGGTCTGTGAGTGCTTGGGCACGTAACCTTTCAATCCGAATCCGAATGACTGAAGGAGTGGCTGCAATATCAAGTGCTAGCAGTGCATGAAAATCTGCATCAAGAGTAACAACGATACGCCCCTCATTCCTGCCTCGCTGGATAATGTCTGCATCTTCAGCTTCAGACATTCCGATTTCACCGACATGAATCGCGTCGATGTCTGCATCCCGTAATAACGCTGCCGCAGAGAGTGGCAATCCCTGATCAAGCAACAGTTTCATAGCAATTAGGAAGCTCAATGATGCGATCGTCCAAGTAAGAAGAGGCAAAAATCAGGGCTTGCCGGATATCTTCGTCCTCCAGTTCTGGAAACTCTTGATGTAATTCTTCTCGATCAGGATAAGTTGCGAGTAGCTCAATCACTCGACGAACCGTAAGGCGAAGGTTACGGATGCAAGGTTGCCCATTCATCCGATTTGGATTGCTCGTAATACGATCGAGTTTCATGAGAGTACATCCAACGTTTCATTATCATCTTAACCTTCAATGAGGATAAGCCATGCCTGCAATACAGGCTCCACATATCCATTCTCCATCGTCATATAACCCGTCTCCCATGCTGTCTTTGCGTCCACAACTAGAACAAGTCAGTAACATCGGTTGCGGAGTTTTTTTCTTCTGGTCAAGGTGAGAAGTGGGAGGATGACGCAATGCGGGAGGAACTGCAAACTTGCCACAATTTGAACACCATTGACCGCCATTGTGTTCAATTGTCTGCGTAGTTTTACATTTGGGACATTGAGGTGGACCCGTAGGGTTGGACATAGTGGCTCATTTATCTCTGTACAGCTACCTAACAGAGTTACCATTTCTGCAAGATGTCTAACTATTGTCTAGACTGACTTTTTCTGCCTAAGCCCCTAAATTCGGTTGTTATGCGGAATTTTGTCTATCTAAGACCTCAAAAGAGGTGATTAGGCGGAATTTTTTCACTCTAACATTCTCAATTGGAAGATTAGACTGAAACGTTCCGCCTAATTCTCTCTTAAAACAAGCGATCGTTCCTCTTTTATCAGTAGTTTCGTTCTGCTCACCTACCCACGATCGCTAATTTATCGTTTTGAACAGACCAATCAATCTCGCTTCAAAGTCGCATCAGTCCTGGCGAACAATCTCCTCAACGTTGTGCGCTCCTTGATAGTTGGCAATCTCAGTTCGGATCGTTGAGCTTGGAGCCGTGGTCGAAACCATCGCTGCCATCAGTTGACTCGGTACAACCGGGAACGGCAAGCGGTGAATGTCCGAAGTTTCATTACAAGCGACTTCTGCGGCATGTTGGAGTTGCGCGATCGACACCTCTCCTAATCCCAAATCAGAGAGCGTTTTTGGCAATCCAATCTGCTCGTAAAACTTCAATAACTGCTGTCTTGAAGTGGCGGCAAGCTGATTTCCTTGCACCATTTCTTCGAGTCGAAGTTGCACCAGAATTCCGAACGCAACTTTTTCCCCGTGCAGTGCATGATGGCTTTCTAAAAGATGCGTCAATCCATTGTGAACCGCATGAGCCGCAACGGTTCGACATTGTGCGCCACCAATTCCACCGATCACGCCTGCCATCAATACCGAAGCATCTACAACCTCTTGCCACTCCGATCCCAAAGGATTCTTTAAGGCAGCTTCGGATTTTTGGAACAAGATATCGCGCAACACTCGCGCCTGCTGAACGGCTGCAATCAGAAGGGTTTTATCTGAGTGCCCGCTACTGACTGAAGCTTCGTACCATTTCGCGATCGCATCTCCAATTCCGGCAATCAATGTTCTCTGCGGTGCAGTTGCGACCAAATCATAGTCCAGCACCAGCAAATCTGGACAGCGAACCAGCCCGACATCATACAAAAAGGCGTGTTGCTCAGAGTAGATGTTCGATAACGCTGTCCAAGCCGCGCAAGTTGCCGCAGAAGTTGGAATCGTGACGATCGGTAACTGACACTGATGTGCTAGAAGCTTCGCAGTATCCAGCGCTTTACCGCCTCCGACTCCGATAATAAAATCGGCTTGATGATCAGTAGCGGCTTTTCGCAGATTCTCTAAAGTCGGCTCACTACAGTCTTTGCCATAAGTTGCTTTTGCTGCTTGAAGCGAGTGAGACTTGAACACAGATTTGAGGCGAGACTTAACCACATCTAGCGATCGATCTCCGCCGACCATCAGCGGACGCGATCCCAAACGGGCAATTTGATCTCCAACTTGCTCGATCGCACCAAATCCACGCACGACTTGAGCGGGTGCGATCATCAACGAAACTACGGAATTCGATTGAGTAGGCATTTTGCAGAGGTGAAAAACAAACGTTATGCGATTGGCTTGGGTAACTGTGCCAAGTTTTCCCGATACAACTTGATCCTAGCGTTTTCATCTTCGCGAATCGAGAGCGATCGCTGAATTTCACCCAAGTATAAAGGTTGGGATATCCCATCTTGAGGATGCACGATCGTCCGCGCTCGAATCGTCATTTGATCTGATCCTTGTCCCATACGACCGGGAGAAAAAATATCGATCGCGGCTTGTTTCAAGGTTGCTTCAAGCTGAGATTCAGTAATGCTCGGTGGCACAGTAATCACAACTTGAGCCGCCCCCGTATCGAAGATGCGCGAGTAGTGTAATGCTCCAGAAATTTGTGGGCGATTGTAGAGTCCAAGACTCAGAGCAAAAACGCCTCCAGTCAGAACAGCCGTAAATCCAGTCACTCCAACGAGTCGGAAGCGGATGCCCCATTTGAAGATAAAACCTGCGATCGCGAGAACGGCAAATGCGATCGTGGCAATGCCCAACCATTGAGCTTTTTCGATTAACTGTGCGGTTTCAAACATAAAAAATGGGTCAGGGTAACTTTAATTTTGGTTTTCTTCGTCCGGTGGTTCTGGGTTGAGATAGCGATCGAGCATTCGCTGAGTTTCAATCCGAAGCCCACGAATCTCGGATTGCATCTGATCGAAGCGAGCAAACGTTTCGATTTGGACTTCTGCAAGCTGCTGTGAGATCTGACGAAGCTCGTTCATCTGCTCTTGATGCGAGGCAAGCTGTTCTTGGTGAACTTGAAGCTGAACAGCCTGAGTGCGTTGGTTCTGGGCAACGAAATCAATGAACTGATCGAGGTTTGCTTCTAATCGTTCGACGCGATCGCGCCAAGTTTCTTGGGATTCTTCTGACATGACACCGGATAGATCTTTTAACAAATTATAAGGCTCGATCGAGTGACACATCTAAGCTATTTCGATACAATTCTAATTAGACAAATATCGAATTAACGCTATGTCACAACCCGAATTCCAAACGCTTCTGAGTTTCTTCAAAGCCCTATCCAACGAAAGCCGCCTTAAGCTTGTCGGGATTTTGGCACAGCGAGAATATAGCGTCGAAGAACTTGCCGCACTCTTGCAGCTTAAAGAGCCAACCGTTTCCCACCATCTAAGCAAGTTAAAAGAATTGAATCTTGTCCAAATGCGCCCCGATCGTAATACGCATCTCTATCGCTTAAATCAAGAAGCACTCCAAGATTTGAGCAAGGCAATTTTTTCCGCTCAAATCACAACCGTTTCGAGCGAGATCAATCCTGATGCGTGGGAAGAAAAGATTTTAAGAAGTTTTCTAGAAGGCGATCGCTTACGTGAAATTCCAGCAAGTCGTAAAAAACGTTGGGTGATTCTAAAATGGCTCGTAAATCACTTTGAAATGGGTCAACAATATTCCGAAAAAGCGCTCAACGAAATCATCAAACCGATTCATCCTGATACTGCAACCTTGCGACGGGAACTAATCGGCTATCGAATGATGCAGCGGGAAAATAGCATTTACTGGCGCGAACCTGAAAGCGAATGGCGAGAAGAATCAGTGCTGTGAACGGCGTTGTTTAAGGTATTCATCGATCGCGTCACTGATATTGTCTTCGGGTCCATAAGTCCGCGATGGTGGATTCTCAGCGCGACACTTATCAATAAAAGCGTGTAATGCTTCATCGTCGCCTCGGTGATCTAAAACGTATGCCCGAAGTTCACTTTGAGTCATCGCAGTAAAGTCTGGTTTTGCGCTCATAAAACAAAGTTCCATCTTCCGTTTGGTCTAATTTCAATATTAATCTCTTCGCCTGACAAGATGACAACATTGCCAGTTCGTTCATCGATCGTGACGAGATCAACTGAACGATATTTATTCGTCAAATCGTAACAAAGTTGGAAACACGTAATCATCTGCGCTGTTGTCTGCATTACTTTCCTCAAAGTCAGCAGACCATAGCATACGAGAGACTGGCTCATCTGTGATGAAACGCTCTGGTTTTCTCACACAATTGGGATTGAAATTTGATACTCTTATCCAATTAGTTCTTGGGGAACATTGGCGTGGATATTCAAATCGGCAGGGGCAAAACGGCTCGAAGAGCGTATGGTTTCGACGAAATTGCGCTCTCTCCAGGACAGCGGACACTCGATCCGAAACTGGCAGATACGCGCTGGACCATTGGCGGCATCGATCGCGAAATTCCCATCATCGCCTCAGCAATGGATGGCGTGGTCGATGTCGGAATGGCAGTGAAGCTCTCGCAGTTGGGAGCCTTGGGAGTGCTTAACTTAGAAGGGATTCAAACTCGTTACGAAGATCCGAATCCGATTCTCGATCGTATTGCGGCAGTCGGGACAACTGAATTTGTGCCGTTGATGCAGGAACTCTATTCGCAACCAATCAAGCCAGAATTGATCGAGCAGCGGATTAAAGAAATTAAATCGCAAGGTGGAATTGCGGCGGTGAGCGCGACTCCAGCAGGTGCGAGTCAGTTTGGACAAATTGCTGCAAAAGCAGGTGCAGATCTGTTCTTTATTCAAGCGACTGTTGTTTCAACCGCACACTTATCACCGGAATCAATTTCTCCTTTAGATTTGGCAAAATTCTGTGAAGAGATGCCGATTCCCGTCATTCTCGGAAACTGTGTCACGTATGAAGTAACCTTGAATCTACTCAAAGCGGGAGCCGCAGCGGTTCTGGTGGGAATTGGACCGGGTGCAGCTTGTACGTCTAGAGGCGTTCTAGGTGTGGGAGTTCCACAAGCGACTGCGGTGGCGGATTGTGCGGCAGCCCGCGACGACTTCTACCGTGAAACTGGCAAATACATTCCCGTAATTGCAGATGGTGGATTAATCACAGGCGGCGATATCTGTAAATGTATTGCTTGTGGTGCAGATGCGGTAATGATTGGATCGCCGTTTGCGCGGGCAAAAGAAGCTCCTGGTCGCGGATTCCATTGGGGAATGGCGACTCCTAGCCCTGTGTTACCGAGAGGAACCCGGATTCGAGTTGGAACGACTGGAAGCCTGGAACAAATCTTGCGCGGACCCGCTCAATTAGATGATGGAACGCATAACTTATTAGGTGCGTTGCAAACGAGCATGGGAACTTTGGGTGCGAAAGATATCAAAGAAATGCAGCAAGTTGATGTCGTAATTGCTCCATCTTTGTTAACAGAAGGGAAGGTCTACCAGAAAGCGCAACAGCTTGGAATGGGTAAGTAGCATCTTTCTTTCTTCTGCGATCGCATCGTCAATTCTTTACAAAATGCGATCGCAAAATAATCTTTTCATTAAATTCTTAAGAGTTTTGCTAGGAGTTGAAAGATCGCCTGGTAAAACCAAATCTGTCGTCTAGAATAAAGGAAGCGGAGACGCATGTTTCCGTTCACTCCTCACACCACACTCCGCCTGGACTTCGGTTTAGGCGGTTCCTTGTTTTTAAAAGGGAGTGGGGAGTGGGGAGTAGGGGGTAACAGTATTTTGGTGGCAGCAGTAAGAATTACAACTTTAACTCTCCCCACTCCCCACTCCCCACTCCCCACCCATTTGTATCTAATTATGTCTACCCTGAAGATAAGATCCGCCGTTTTTGCTATGTTAGAATTTCGTCAAATGAAACAAAGGCAAGGATTTTCAGGAATGTCAGCAACCGCACAAGTTACGGATTCTTCGTTTGACCAGGAAGTGCTTCAGAGTGAAGTCCCCGTCCTCGTGGATTTCTGGGCACCTTGGTGTGGTCCCTGTCGGATGGTTGCGCCTGTGGTCGATGAGATCGCGACGCAGTACGAAGGCAAGGTCAAAGTGGTCAAACTCAACACCGATGAAAATCCAGGTGTCGCTAGTAAATACGGAATTCGCAGTATTCCTACACTGATGATTTTCAAAGGCGGTCAGCGCGTTGACATGGTCGTCGGTGCTGTACCTAAAACCACTCTTTCCAATACGCTCGAAAAGCATCTTTAAGATTCAAGCGCCTGGATTCGTCTCATTTGCTTAAACTCATTTGTCACAGTGCTAAAGACGCTTCAGAGCAATATTCTGGAGCGTTTTTCAGTATCGATGCGGGCATCGCATTCTGTCCGTTCTCGCTAAAATAGAATGCCCCTGTGAGGAACGTCCATGTCTGTTGACCCGTCCCCGTCCGTTTCGTCTCAACCCTCGTCGATGATTAACGTTGAATCTTTACGATCGACGTTGAACAATCTTCTCGATCAGTTGCCGAATATGCAACACGGTGCGCTGATCGCTCAAGCTTTGGGATTGATTGCTCGAATTTCTGGTGATGAAATCGATCGCTTAGATTGGAAGATTCTGAATGCCTCGCTGCAAGATATGGAACGAGCATTCACGGTGTTTTATCCCTATCGTCATGTGCGGAAGATTGCGATTTTCGGTTCTGCTCGAATTAAGCCGGATACCGAAGAGTATCAGTTGGCGAAAGAATTCGCTCAATATGTGACGCAGCAAGGCTACATGGTGATTACGGGTGCGGGTGGCGGCATCATGGAGGCGGGAAATGAAGGCGCAGGTGCAGACAAATCGTTTGGCTTGAACATTCAACTGCCGTTTGAGCAAGGTGCGAATCAGTTCATTCAGGGCGATCCGAAGCTGATTCCGTTCAAGTATTTTTTCACGCGGAAAATCTTCTTTCTCAAGGAAAGTGATGCGTTAGCGGTGTTTCCGGGTGGATTTGGGACGCAGGATGAAGCGTTTGAATGTTTGACGCTGACCCAAACCGGAAAATCGGCTCCCGTTCCCTTGGTGCTAATCGACAAGCCAGGTGGAGGATACTGGGATGATTGGGCGGAATATATCGATAAGCAACTGATGAAACGCGGATTGATCAGTCGAGATGATCCGAGTTTGTATACGATTACCGATGATTTGGATGTGGCGATCGCGGCAATTTCCAGTTTTTATCAGGTGTATCACTCTAGTCGCTATGTCGGGAGTCAATTAGTGCTGCGGTTAAAAACGGAACTGAGCGATGGAGCGATCGATGAATTGAACGATCGGTTTAAAGACATTCTCGTAACAGGCAGAATCGAGAAAACGAAACCGCTGCCACAAGAGGCGCAGGACGAATCTTATCAGTTACCGCGTTTGATCATGCACTTTAATCAGCGCGATTTAGGTAAGTTGTATCAGTTGATTGCAGCGATCAATATTCTAGGCAATCCACCGCCAGAAATTTATGCTCATCCAGAACGCAAGTAATGGGATGACATTAATTTTGATTCTACTCCAGGAAAAGTTCGATCTCCTGGAGTTTCGATCATATTGCTAAGTTGTACTACAACGTAATACAATCTAGGTTGGCGCAGCTTTCAATGCGATCGAGTTGGAGATTCTATGTTGTTGACGATTACCACGGCTCATTCTCCTGCAACCGATTTGGGATATCTGCTCGGCAAGCATCCAGATCGCTTTCAACCGTTTGAGCTTTCCTTTGGACGAGCACAGGTTTTCTACCCGATCGCGACTCCCGAATGCTGTACGGTGGCACTGTTGCTCGAAGTTGATCCTGTCCGGTTAGTGCGAGGGCAAGCAACAACCCTAGAACAATATGTCAACGATCGTCCGTATGTGGCTTCGTCATTTTTGAGTGTTGCGATCGCTCAAGTGTTTCGCTCTGCTTTATCAGGTCAATGCAAAGACCGTCCTGACCTCGCAACTCAGAAAATTCCGCTTCAGGCAAAGATTTCAGTGCTACCTTGTCGAGGTGGAAAAGGCTTTTTGCAGCGATTATTCGAGCCGTTAGGATATCGGGTAAACCCAGTACAGCATCCACTCGATGAACAGTTTTCGGAATGGGGAAATAGTGCTTATTACAGCGTGGAGTTAACTGCGACTACAACACTTTCAGCATTGCTGAGTCATTTGTATGTGTTAATTCCTGTACTCGATGAAGATAAACATTATTGGGTGGGTGAAGAAGAAGTCGAAAAACTATTGCGGCATGGACAAGGATGGCTCAGCGAACATCCTGAGAAGACGCAGATTGCACAGCGGTATTTGAAACGCAGACGATCGCTTACTCAGGCAGCTTTGGCGCAGTTGGAAACCGAAGAAGACACTGAATCTGAAACAGAAATAGCGATTGAGAAACCCATCAGCCTCAATCAGATCCGATATGAAACAATCGCCGCTCAACTCAAACAATGTCAAGCGAAACGAGTGATTGATCTCGGATGTGGCGAAGGAAAGTTGATCATGCAGTTAGCGAAAGATTCGTTCTTTGAGCAAATCTCAGGCATGGATGTCTCTAGTCGATCGCTCTCAATTGTTCAGGAGAAGTTAGAACGACTTCCCACTGCTCAAAAGCACAGAGTTCAAGTGTTTCAAGGGGCGTTGACGTATCGCGATCGACGATTTGAGAACTATGATGCGGCAACATTGATCGAAGTCATCGAACATCTAGACGAATCTCGACTGGCTGCATTAGAACGAGTGGTGTTTGAGTTTGCTCATCCCTCGATCGTGCTCGTGACAACTCCGAATCGAGAATACAATATCAAATTTGAGAATTTAGCGATTGGGAAGTTTCGTCACTCAGATCATCGATTTGAATGGACACGCAAAGAGTTCCAAACTTGGGCGACTCAGATTGCTCAACGCTTTGATTACACAGTCAGTTTTGCTGACATTGGCGCATCAGATCCAATCGTTGGCGCACCCACACAACTCGCAATTTTTGAGCGGAGCGATCGATGAAAATTACCATTCCTGAACTGTCTCTCGTCACTCTGATCGGTGCTTCTGGCTCTGGAAAATCGACCTTTGCTCACAAGCATTTTTTACCGACTGAGATCATTTCATCGGATATCTGTCGGGGTTTAGTGTCCGATGATGAAACTAACCAAGCTGCGACTCAAGATGCTTTTGATGTTTTGTACTACATTGCTGCAAAACGTTTGAATCGAGGCAACTTGACTGTTATTGATGCAACGAATACACAGGCAGCCGATCGCAAACATCTAATTCGACTAGCGCGAGAGTATCATTGTTTGCCAGTTGCGATCGTGCTGAATTTACCCGAACAAATTTGCCGCGACCGCAATCGTCAAAGAAGCGATCGACAGTTCGGTGATCATGTGATTCGTCGTCATGTGCAAAACATTCGACAATCGCTCCGAACACTACAAAAAGAAGGATTTCGGCAAGTTTATGTTCTCAATTCTCTAGAGCAAATTGAATCAGTTGAAATCGAGCGACAACCGCTGTGGAACAACAAGAAACATGAGCAGGGTCCATTCGACATTATTGGCGATGTTCATGGATGCTGCGATGAATTAGAACAATTGCTGCAAACTTTGGGCTATCAACTTAAAGAACAGACCTACTATCATCCTGAAGGACGTAAAGCAATCTTTCTAGGAGATTTAGTCGATCGTGGTGATCGTATTCTCGATACATTGAACTTAGTCCGGAACATGGTTGCAGCAGAAACGGCGCTTTGTGTTCCAGGAAATCATGACTATAAACTATTGCGAAAGCTTAAAGGAAGCACTGTTAAGGTCAATCACGGGTTAGAGAAAACCTTAGCTGAACTAGAAAAACTTGATGGATCAGAACTACGATCGCTGCAAGCTTTCCTCGATTCGCTGGTGAGTCACTACGTGCTTGATGGCGGTCGGCTCGTCGTCGCTCATGCGGGAATGAAACAAGCGTATCAAGGACGCGGTTCTGCGACGGTTCGAGAGTTTGCCTTGTACGGAGAAACGACCGGAGAAATTGACGAATTTGGCTTACCTGTGCGATACAACTGGGCATCAGACTATCGGGGAGATGCGATCGTGGTGTACGGTCATACTCCTGTTCCTGAGCCAGTCTGGTTCAACAGCACGATCGACATTGATACTGGATGTGTGTTTGGTGGCAAGCTTACTGCATTGCGCTATCCAGAAAAAGAATTCGTCTCCGTTTCAGCGCGTAAGGTCTACTGCGAACCCGTTCGTCCATTGATTGCTGAATCTTCGCTCACTCTTCAACAGCAAGACGATGACGTTTTAGACATTGCAGATGTGACTGGAAAGCGCATCATTTCACCCAAGTTGCATCGTCCAATTACCATTCGACCGGAAAATGCGATCGCAGCTTTAGAAGTGATGAGCCGATTTGCAGTTGATCCGAAATGGTTGATCTATTTACCGCCCACGATGTCTCCGGTTGAAACTTCTAAAGAACCTGGATTCTTAGAACATCCGACTGAAGCATTCGCTTACTATCGCAATCAAGGAATTGCTCAAGTGATTTGCGAAGAGAAACACATGGGATCAAGAGCGATCGTCATTGTTTGTCGATCGGCTGAAGCGGCTCAAAAGCGCTTTGGTGTGACTGATAGTAGATTTGGGATTTGCTACACGCGCACCGGGCGACCGTTCTTTGACAATCTCCAGCTTGAAACGGAATTCTTAGATCGTCTGAGAACTAAGCTTGCTCCTGTTTGGGACGAATTCCAAACCGATTGGATTGCGCTTGATTGTGAACTGATGCCTTGGTCGGTCAAAGCACAACAGCTTTTACGTCAACAATATGCTCCGGTTGGTCGTGCTGCTCAAGTGAGTTTGAATGATGCGATCGCACTTTTAAAGCAAGCTCAATCGCGGGGGATTGAAGTGCCATTACAGGACTATCAAGAGCGATCTCAGCTTGCCGAACAATACCGTCAGGCATATCGTCGCTACTGTTGGTCTGTGCAATCGATCGACGATCTCAAACTCGCTCCCTTTCATATCCTTGCCACTGAAGGATCAATTCATACGGATCGATCGCACCTTTGGCATCTAGAGCAAATTGCTCGGATCGCAGATTCTGAGCTTGTCATTGCGACTGACCATTTGGTTGTTGATCCTACTGATCCGCAAAGTGTGCAGGCTGGAATCAACTGGTGGCTCGATCTCACCGAACAAGGCAGCGAGGGCATGGTGGTGAAACCGATCGAGTTTCTGCCGCAGCAGCGGAACATTCAGCCTGCGGTGAAATGCCGTGGACAGGAATATCTGCGAATCATTTATGGTGCAGAATATTCGCGACCTGAAAATCTAGAAAGGCTGCGACAACGGGGACTATCAGCAAAGCGATCGCTGGCTTTACGCGAATTTGCCCTCGGAATCGAAGCGCTCGATCGCTTTGTTGCTAGAGAACCGCTGCGTCGAGTACATGAGTGTACGTTTGGTATTCTGGCACTGGAAACTGAACCGATCGATCCCAGACTCTAGCTTAATTTCTGAAATGAGCATCAATTCGATTCTGTTGATACTACAATCAAAGCAATCTGCTAATTTTGGAAACAGCAACTATGTCCTACTTGGTGTTGAGTGATGCAACGAGACAAAATCTAGAGCAAGAACGATCGCGCTTAATCAACGATCGACAAAAGATCGTCTCAGAAATTCAAGCTTCGGTCAGTGCAGAAGTCGATCGCACTCTTAAAACCCTGAATGCACTGTTGAGCGAATCACCGGAAGTTGAAGCAGTTTCCGCAGATGACATTGTGGATGCTGTGAGCGAATTATTGGAACACGCTTCCACACCGACCTCATCTGCTTCTCGTTCTCGTAAAACTGGAACAAAAAAAGCGCAATCCGAAGCGCAATCGACATCAACATCGACATCAGCGTTTGATGCGAAACAACTGAAGCACAAATTTAAGGGCAGTAGTCTGATTGATGCGATCGTTCAGGTGATGCAGCAAGACGCGGCGAAAATTTACACGATCGACGATCTGATTGCTGGAGTGTACGACCAGTTTGACGAAGCAGAAATGCCAAGAGCCAGAAAAACGTTGGGAGCAACATTAATGCACGCCAATCGCGCAGGTACGGTCAAGCGAATCGGAGAAAAGCCGTCGCGCTATCAACTGGGTTAGTTGCGGTTGTGCCAATGGAACAGACCGCAATTAAAAAGCTTTTCATCCCGGTTAAAACATCCTCAAATTCATGATGAATCAGTATTTTGCGACTGTTGCACGGGGACTAGAAACGCTTGCAGCACAAGAGTTAGAACAGATAGGCGCGACTGCGATCGAGCCAGGATTTTGTGGAGTTGCATTCACAGGGGATCTGGCTCTCTTGTATCGCGTCAATCTTTGGGCACGATTGCCGTTTCGCATCTTGATGAAGTTAGATGAGTTTCCTTGTCAGGATTCAGAGGATCTTTATCAAGGGGTGCAATCGATCGATTGGTCACTCTATCTGACTCCTGATATGACCTTAGCCGTGACTGCGACGGGTAAAACAAAACAGCTTAATCACACCCATTTCACAGCCCTTCAGGTCAAAAACGCGATCGTCGATCAACAGCAAGACCAATTCGGCGATCGATCGAATGTCGAACTTCAATCCCCGGATCTTCAGATTAATATCCATCTTGATTCGGATCGATGCACCATCAGCCTCGATAGTTCAGGTGAGAGTTTACATCGTCGGGGCTATCGTCCGGCTGTTGGCTCAGCACCGCTTAAGGAATCTTTGGCAGCAGCACTGATTCAACTCTCCGGTTGGCAACCTGAACAGACGTTTTATGATCCACTCTGTGGTTCCGGTACATTGCCCTTAGAAGCCAGTTTGAAGGCGTTGAATGTCGCGCCAGGGTTGTTTCGGGAGCGGTTTGGGTTTGAAACTTGGCTCGATGCAGATTTGACTCTATTAGAGGACTTGATTCAAGCCGCAGAAGCCAGTCAGCGGGAGCATCTTCCGGCACCGATTTGGGGAAGCGATCGAGATTCATCTGTGATTGAACAAGCGATCGTCAATGCCACTCAATGTGGAGTCTCGAATCACGTTTACTTCGCCACGCTTGATTTATCGGAGGTCGCTGCTCCTGCGGATACGGGAGTTTTATTCTGCAATCCTCCTTATGGAGAACGGTTGGGACGGGATAGCGATTTGGGTGCTTTCTACAAGCGTTTAGGCAATGTGCTCAAGCAGCAGTTCAAAGGTTGGACGGCTTTTGTGTTGAGTGGAAATAAGGAACTTTCCCAATCGATCGGGCTGCGATCTGCTCAAAGATTTCCGGTGTATAACGGAGCGCTGCCCTGTCAGTTGTTGAAGTATGAGCTTTACTAATTTCTTTTAAGCGATCGTGACGGAAAGCCGTCAATCTTCAACTGCACCAGGAATCAAGCTGACTCCAAACCAATACTCAAAAAACAGTTGGATCGTTCGCTTTAGTTGAGCGACATCGATCGGCTTAATCATGTAGCCGTTCACGCCCTGTTGATAGCAAACCTCGACATCTCTTGGATTAGACGATGTGGTAAATACAACAACTGGAATTGTTTTTAACGCTGTGTCTTGTTTGATTTGTCGCAAAACATCGCGCCCGTCCATTCCTGGAAGATTGAGGTCGAGCAATATCATGGATGGACGAGAAGCCAAGCTCGTCTCAGTGCTTGCAATCTGGCGCAAAAATGACAATGCTTCATCTCCATCCGAACAGCGGTAAATCGGATTTTGAATCGATGCTCGACGAGCGATTCGCTCAAAGGCAGCAAAATCTTCGTCGCTGTCTTCGATCACTAAAAGGGAGCATTTGGATGTGAGAACGGACGGAGTAGCCATGCAATCATCTTATCGTTAGCGATCGAGTAAGTCAGCCAGTCCTGCAATACAAATTTAAATTCATCAAAATGACAACTGCTCGTCAAAAACTTCCGAGATTATTTAATGATCTAAGAGGGTGTTTGAAAAGTATAAAAAGCGGCTTTGCTGCGTTGCCAGTCCGCCCGGAAATGAATCTCCGGGCTAATGAAGGAAACCCCGCTGAAGCGGGCTGGGAGAATCATTCGGAGTTCTTAGCCCAGTTGAGTGGGCTTCCCCGATTAGCCCGGAGATTCATTTCCGGGCGGGTGAATGCGATGAACGATGACTTCTCAAACATCCTCTAAAGACCTTAGCGATGATGTCTAAGATCAGGGATAGCTCAGTGTCATCAAACTCGAATCTATCAAAAGGTGAAAATTTGATTGCATTAGAAAGCAAATTAATCAATAAATCCCTAGCGGAAGCCTTGAAAGAACTCGATACAATGCTCTAGAGCCTTTTAGATTCTTTGAGCACCTTTCTAGCAAAGAATTGGACTATCATTGACACTCCCCACCGCATAGGCGGATGGAGATTCTTGGCTCTACGAAGTCACTTGCTCATGCAGGCGCAAGCCAACATGAGTAGAGGTGTCTTCTCCCCAAGCGATTCCCATGTCTAGC
>NZ_JBNXVP010000061.1:0-32356 GCF_050565645.1 Leptolyngbya sp. AN10 | reverse complement strand
CTAAGTACAATCACACTGGCTTTTGGGGTTGGCATGACAGGATCAATTGGAATTAACCTTCTCACGCTACTGGAAAGTTAAAGCCTGCCCCCAGAACTGAAGAATTATTTCCGCTTTCTTGCACTAGGGCAGTTGCAATCCATCCCACAGTTGTAATCAGCCACTTACTGCTAGGGCGATCGATCCAATCTGAACCAGGAATCGTTTGGCGATCGTACCCGTAAAACTCTGCTTGATCATCTGGCTGACTGAGCGGAAAGATAAGAACCTCTGCTGATCGGGTGACCCTTAAGGCGGTCTGAGGCGCTTTCATTACCCACCGCACCCATTCATCAGAAGTTGGAGTCGGAATGCGATCGCGAATATCCTCACCATAAAGAAACTGCGTTGAATACTTGAAATTTAAGGCAATTCCTGCATTTTCAGCCTGATGCAATGCTAGTTCAGGTCCGGGCTTGATTTCTAAAAGCACTGGACTGATTTGAGCACATGATTGGCACAATGCCATTGCTGTCATGGCTTCTACTTGGCTATCGAAACGCTCTTTGAAAATGACGTACAGATCGAGATCGCTATTTGTCACTGCGCTCTGACTTGCAAAGCTGCCTTGCAGATAGTAGCCTCGAATTCGTCCTAAAAAAGCTTTTTCAAAAACGCCGATAACACCCTGAATAATCTGATTGATTTTAGGATGCTCGGTAAAGTAGACGAGCGTATACGGTTGGTTGCTCATAAAACGCTAAAGGTTTTGGAGGTAGAGCGAGTGAACCCTAACTATTCTGCAACATCCTTTAAGGTGTCCTTGAGAACTGTTCGCGCTGCGAGATGGTTTCGAGTTGAGGTCAAAATCTCAGATTCTCGTTCTAGTCGCGCTTGAGTGTCCTGTAATTCTAAAAGTGCTTGTTGCTCGTCCGGCACATTGTGCAAATTACTCGCAATCCAGTAAGAAAGCTCAGTCGGCAGACTCGGAATCTCTTCAGGCAATTCAATATCCTGACCAGACAGCTTTTCCGAAAGTCTCACCACGTCGTAAAGAAGCTGATTCACATCTTTCGCCAACGGTCTTAGATCTTGAGTCGGCGGATGATCTTCGATCCACTCAACTAAACCGACTCGATAAGGCTTCTCGCGGGTATATTCCAACACTCGAAAACGCTGCTGTCCTAATGTCAGAACCTTCATTCGATCGTCAGGCAACCTTTGAAACTGTACAATCTCGGCACAACACCCAACAGGCGCAGGCTGCCCTTTCTCTTGATCCCACATCAACACGCCAAACCGTCGATCGCCATCCAATATCGTGTTCATCATCATTCGATAGCGAAACTCGAAGATGTGCAACGGCAAGGGGCGACCTGGAAATAAAACGAGGTCGGGCAAAGGGAATAGGGGGAGTTCTCGAACCGCGATCGATGAAGTCATTCTCTGCAAACGATGAGGGTGCTTTCCTCTACTTTAACGGATCTACTGTTAAGAGATGTATCCAAATTAAAAAATAAAGGATGCGATCGCATCCTTCAAATCTTACAGTTTCACTTCGATATCAACACCAGCGGGAAGATCAAGCTTCATCAAGGCATCGATCGTCTTAGAAGAAGGCTGATAGATATCGATCAAGCGATGATGTGTCCGAGTTTCAAAATGCTCACGCGAGTCTTTATCAACGTGGGGAGAGCGCAGAACGCAATAGATTCGGCGGCGAGTCGGGAGCGGAATCGGACCGATCGCAGTAGCATTAGTACGGTTTGCGGTATCGACGATCTTTTCGCAGGATGTATCAAGTAACCGTCGATCGAAAGCTTTGAGGCGAATGCGAATTTTTTGCTGTTGAATCGTTGCCATGTTATGTTCCCAAGTTGTCAATGGTTCGGTGGGGTGCGCTTTGTGCGCCAGTCAATTATTGTAGCGCTAAAACCGTTGCAGGCTCGATCTTTTGCAAGAAATCATCTGAACTACAATATCGATAGCGCTATGAAAGGAAATTAGAATGTCTGAAATGAGACTCGATTCAAATCAACTCAAAGCCGTTTTGAAAAGCGCGATCGTCGAATTACTCCAAGAAAATCGCCAAGAAATTTCTGACCTGTTAGCAGAGATCATCGAAGATATTGCGATGGAAAGAGCGATCAAAGAAAGCGAAACGACTAAGCCTGTCAGCCGCGAAGCTATCTTTCGATTATTGGGGAAGGCGTGAACGTCGCGTATTGATTACGAATCTTTCTGTTTGACTTCAAACTCCATCTTAGAGCGATAAAAACAAACACCAAATTCAAGAAAAAAGTTCGTCTGACCTAGAATGAATGGTGTGGTTGGGCGCTTTGTCCATGCAAATAGTAGTTCGGTCGATGGAAACTCTCCGATTTGAGCGATCGCAGAAAATGGCATTGCTGCTTGACCATTGAGATTACCTGCTAATCGAATAACGGCTCTACGATCGTCCCAAACCTCGCCTAATTGAAGCCCAAGTTCATAAGGCAAGACGTTAACCGTAGCGCCGCTATCCACCAGCCCAACCGCTTCAATGCTCTGATCTTCTCGATATAGCAATAATGGAAGTCTCGGCAAGCTATCAAACTCGTTTTGGGCTGGGCTAGTGGTTGAATACTTGAATCGCATACAGTACTACTGCTCTGCCTTTGACTGTTTGAAAGCTTCCATCAGAACCGCACCCGCACCGTAACAGTCGTAAGGGGTTGGAAAATCATAGGCTTTGAACGGCTCCAATGGCGCAATTTCCTCAGCCATATCTAGATCCTCAGCCAGAATTCGGATCAGTTTGAGCTTTTCGGCTGCGGAGAGTTGCCGCGCCGCAGGAAGTACTTCAGCTAGAGTCATGATTACAGCCCTCTTCTCAAGAAGTCACACCTACAGCCTACTCTATTGCTTTGTATTAGATCTGGAACAGAATCTCTCGTAGCGATCGATGGAACGTTAATCAGAACAGTCCAGTATTAAAGACCTTTTGACGAGAATTCAACGTTTAAGGGAGTTTCAAAAGATGTGGTCTAACGGAGAGACTTGAAGCTACTCAATAGGCTTGATGGTGACGCTACCACCTCCCACTGCCCGAATGCACACATCGTAGCCATACAGTAAGTTCATTCGGACTAATGGTTCTGCGTCAGAAGCAACAACATCAATCATTTGGCTCTGTCCATCCCAAATCACTGAAGCCTTGTACAGTTCAAAAACAACTTCGCTCCCATCTCCCAAGGTTCCGACATCGCGGTAATGCCAAGGCAAACCTAAATCTGTGATGATGGAAAGTGGTAAAGACAAAAAGCTAGTGAATCCGGTATCAATGACCGCATCAACGGCGATTTTGGGTGAACTAATACGACCGACTGCAATTTTGATGATTGCTTCACAATTATCATTAACCCTGCCAAACATCATACAGGCTTCCTCAGACTGCGGCTCCCCATACGGAAGACTGCTCGATGTCCGATGCGAATCACCCAAGGCTGGGCATCAGGATAGCGCTCATAAAGTCGATCGACTGCAACTATCGGCGTGTCATCGACTTCAAAGGCTCCAGTTTCGATGTCGATCGCTACAATCTTGCCATGATTGCCTTCTTCTACTTGCGATCGCACCTGAGTCTCGTAAATCTCATTCCCACGACGAGCGTATTCTTCTTTGGGATAGCGGGGTTGTCGAACTGCCATCGGCTTGACCTCGTTTCAACTGTATCCCCCTATTTTATCTCCAAGGCATCCTACGACATTGAACCAGCCTACTCCACTTACACTACTTAAGCCTAAAGCGGATGTAGGCTGATTGATGTATCAAGAGATCATTTCGCAACCGCCATCATTGAATACTTCTGCATGAAAGCTTCTGCAACTTCCTCAGATGTCGGTGGCTCACCTTCACCGTCTGTAAATAACATTTCCAGTGCGGCAATGTAAGCTTCACCAAATGCTGTTGTAAGCGCCGCTGCTGTCGTTGCTGCAAGAGCACCCCCGGTCACGGAACCAACGCCTGGAATAAACTTAAGCAGACCAGACATAATTGCTCGTCCTGCCAATGTTCCGCCTGCTCCAGTCAAGATACTTCCCACAACTGTAGTGAGAAAGCTTTCGTCAATTGACAAACCAAAAGTTGCAGGGATGCCAGCAAGCATTGCGACCTGGATCGGAACAATAGCAACAGCGTCAGAAAATGGAATGGGTGTTGCCGCTATGCCTGCTGCTGTAGCTGCTGCTCCGGCTACGATCGCATGAGAGTGTTTTTTCTTCAAACCAATATCTACTTTCTGAGCAGCCGTGAAAGCTCTCTTTAAACCTTCTGGAACAACTTGCATCGTCAACTCTACAAGCTCACGCAGATTCATTGGGGGGAGAACAAAGCCTTCATCTAGTTCTTCTTGAACGGCTCGAACACGAATCACATTTTTCGCATTTGGGAGAATCTGTTGAACCTCTGCCCGAAAACCACCGTCGGTTCTAGCTTTGGTAATTACTACAACGACAGGCATATACTCCGAAAGCATATTAACCAATTCCTCTTCTGCTGGCTCAACACGGCGTAGATCCTCAGCAATGCAGACCCAAGCCATGTGAATGTGCTGTTGTGGATCAGCACCTCTGGAGCGTTCGGAGACAAATGAGCGTACATCACCAACAGTTTTAGAAAAGTCTGCCATTTCCAGACCACGAGTATCAAAAATAGAAAGCGGCACTCCTTCTTTTTTGATTTCTCTCGTATTCTGTGTAACTGGGCGACCTTGACCAGTAGTTGCTAGATTACCTTGAAAAATCGAGTTGATTAGCGTACTTTTTCCAACGCCACTGCGACCTGCAATCAGAATGTTGACATGACCGCGTTCCTTTAGAGCATCACGTAGAGCATCTCTTACTACATCAGCAAGATTAAAATTCTCTGTTACTGTCGTCATCTCTCTCATCTCCTACAGGCTAATCTCAGCAAGGGCATTTTGCTATCTGAATTGTTCCCGCCAGTGAAATGAGAGGCGACATAAAAAACAAAGCCCTCAGTAGATTGCTCCACCGAGGGCTTCATTTCAATTAGCTAAACACTTACTTGAGGATCTTCGAGACCACACCTGCACCAACGGTACGACCGCCTTCACGGATTGCAAAGCGCATTCCTTGTTCGATTGCGATCGGGTTGATCAGCTCCACAGTCATCTTGATCCGGTCTCCGGGCATTACCATTTCAGCTTCGCCGCCTTCGTCAGTCGTGAAGTTGCTGATGGTTCCAGTTACGTCGGTTGTACGCACATAGAACTGAGGACGGTAGCCAGGGAAGAACGGAGTGTGACGACCGCCTTCTTCTTTCTTCAGGATGTACACTTCAGACTCGAATTGAGTGTGAGGCTTGATCGAACCGGGTTTAGCCAGCACCATGCCACGCTCAATATCAGCCTTTTGAATACCCCGAAGCAAGATACCAGCGTTGTCTCCTGCCATACCCTTGTCGAGACTCTTCTTGAACATCTCGATTCCGGTGACGGTGCTCTTACGAGTGTCACGGATACCGACGAGTTCAACTTCGTCCTGAACCTTGACTTCACCCCGCTCAATCCGACCCGTTGCAACCGTACCCCGACCCGTGATCGAAAACACGTCTTCAACTGCCATCAAGAACGGCTTGTCAACATCACGCTCAGGAGTCGGGATGTATTCGTCAACCGAATCCATCAGCTTGTAGATGCAGTCAACCCACTCGTTTTCGCCCTTCTTGGTTTTAGGATTTGCGGTCATGACTTCAACCGCTTGGAGTGCAGAACCTGCCGTGACTGGAATCTCATCGCCAGGGAATTCGTAAGAATCCAACAGTTCGCGAATTTCCAATTCAACGAGTTCGAGCAGTTCTTCGTCATCCACCATGTCTTTCTTGTTCATGAAGACAACCAGACGGGGAACGCCCACCTGACGAGCCAAGAGGATGTGTTCACGAGTTTGGGGCATGGGACCGTCAGCCGCCGATACCACCAAAATCGCGCCGTCCATCTGAGCTGCACCCGTGATCATGTTCTTCACATAGTCAGCGTGTCCAGGACAGTCCACGTGAGCATAGTGCCGGGACTCGGTTTCGTACTCCACGTGAGCGGTGTTGATCGTGATACCCCGTGCTTTTTCTTCCGGAGCTGCGTCGATGTCTTCATACTTCCGGGCTGCCGCTTGACCCAGAGCTGAAAGGGTCATCGTGATTGCAGCCGTGAGCGTTGTCTTGCCGTGGTCAACGTGACCGATCGTGCCAATGTTGACGTGGGGTTTATTCCGTTCAAACTTTGCGCGTGCCATGAATTACAATTCCTCTCCTGAATTAACCGTTCCCTTTGTTTTTCGCAATGATGGTTTCAGCGACGTTCTTGGGTACTTCTTCGTAATGGCTGAATTCCATTGTAAAAGTACCGCGTCCCTGAGTCATCGATCGGATATCCGTAGCATATCCAAACATTTCTGCCAGTGGAACCTTGGTGGTGACTTTGGCGATCCCTCTCTCGACTCCTTGAGCTTCAATTTGCCCACGTTTCGAGATCAGGTTCCCCATAACACTGCCAAGAAAGTCTTCTGGCACTTCGACTTCGACCTTCATCATCGGTTCTAAGAGTACCGGGTTGGCTTTCATTACGCCATCCTTGATCGCCATCGATCCAGCAATCTTAAACGCCATTTCAGAAGAGTCTACATCGTGGTACGAACCATCGACGAGTGTGGCTTTCACATCGATCAATGGGTAGCCCGCAACGATACCGCTTTCGCAAGCTTCTTTCATGCCTGCTTCAGCAGGTCCGACGTATTCTTTCGGAACTGTACCACCCACGATCTTCGAGACAAACTCAAATCCTGTACCGACTTCGCCTGGTTCAAGCTGGATCACAACGTGACCATACTGACCTTTACCACCACTCTGACGGACAAATTTGCCTTCAGCTTTGACGGCTTTACGAATCGTTTCACGGTAAGCGACTTGAGGTGCGCCAACGTTTGCTTCGACTTTGAATTCGCGAAGCATTCGATCGACCAAGATTTCCAAGTGCAATTCGCCCATTCCGGCGATCACAGTTTGGTTGGTTTCTTGATCAATGCTGACGCGGAAAGTCGGATCTTCCTCGGACAGTGCCTTGAGCGCTTTGGATAGTTTTTCCATGTCGCTTTTGGTCTTCGGTTCAACTGCAACCGAGATCACAGGCTCAGGAATAAACAGCGATTCAAGTACAATGCTGTCGCCTTCAGGACAAAGGGTATCACCCGTCAAGGTATCAGACAATCCAGGAATTGCTCCCAAGTCGCCTGCTCTGAGTTCGTCTACGTCGATCCGCTCATCTGCTTTCAAGATGATTAGACGCGAAACGCGCTCTTTCTTACCTTTCGTCGAGTTGTAGATGTAGCTACCTTTTGAAAGCACACCAGAGTAAACGCGAACAAAGGTTAAGCGACCGACAAATTTATCAGTCATCACTTTGAAAGCGAGTGCAGCCAAAGGTGCATCATCTTTCGGCGGACGAGCTTGAAGGCTGCCATCCGGCATGGTTCCTTGAATCGGCGGAATGTCATTCGGAGAAGGAAGATAATCCAAGACCGCATCGAGCATTTGCTGAACGCCTTTGTTTTTGAAGGCAGAACCGCAGAGCAGAGGAACAAAGAATTCTCCATCGATTCCTTCGATCGTGCCTTTCCGAATTGCTGCTTTGATTTCTTCTTCGGTGATTTCTTCACCTGCAAAGTACTTCTCAAGCAAAGCTTCGTCGGTTTCTGCAACGGATTCGATCAGAATCGTGCGGAATTCGTCAGCCTTTTCCTTCAGATCTTCAGGAATATCGGTGACTTCGATTTCGCGACCTAAATCGTCTTTGTGGATGTACGCTTTCATCCGAACCAAGTCAATGATGCCTTTGAATTGATCCTCAGCACCGATTGGGATTTGAATCGGAACAGCGTATTTGACGTTTAGACGATCGCGAATTTGACCGTAAACCTTGAAGAAGTCCGCGCCAGTTCTGTCCATCTTGTTGACGAACACCATGCGAGGAACGTTGTAACGGTTCGCTTGCTTCCACACGGTTTCCGATTGAGGCTGAACGCCACCGACGGAACAGAACACCGCGATCACACCGTCGAGAACTCGCATTGAGCGCTCAACTTCGATCGTGAAGTCTACGTGCCCTGGAGTGTCGATGATATTGATTTTGTGTTCGAGTTCGCCTTCACCGGGCTGGTTCGGCTTGTCTGCATCGCGACGAGTCCATTGAGTACTAATTGCAGCAGCGGTGATCGTAATGCCCCGCTCCCGCTCTTGTTCCATCCAGTCCGTTGTGGCTGTCCCCTCATGCACTTCGCCAATCTTATGGACGATGCCGGAGTAAAATAGAATCCGTTCAGTTGTTGTTGTCTTGCCCGCATCAATATGCGCGGCGATCCCGATATTTCTTACTCTTTCGAGCGGGACGGTACGAGCCACAGCTACCTCCTTAGCATCTGTGAAAGGGTTAAATCACACTACTGCGTCTATTAAGATTCTATACTTTTTAATACCGATAGTGTGCGAATGCTTTATTGGCTTCTGCCATCCGGTGCGTTTCTTCGCGCTTCCGGATCGCGCTTCCCGTTTCGTTGGCAGCATCCATCAATTCGTTTGCCAATTTGGAGGACATCGACTTGCCTGCACGAGAGCGAGAAAACTGGATTAACCATCTCAACGCCAGGGCAATTCCACGATCGGTACGGACTTCCATCGGCACTTGGTAGGTTGCGCCACCGACTCGACGCGCTTTGACTTCAACCAAAGGAGTCGCATTCTTGACTGCCCGCTCAAAAGTCTCCAGCGGATCAGAACCAGTGCGCTCTTTGATGATTTCAAACGCATCGTAAACGATACGGGTTGCCAGAGATTTTTTGCCACTCGACATAATCCGCCGCACCATCATGGTGACGAGGCGGGAGTTATGAACAGAGTCGGGGGGAATGGGACGCTTTTTGATGACGACGCGACGAGACATAATTAGCCTTAGAAAGAAAGAACAGTAAATGGAGACAATCAGAGCGCGATCGTGGAATTCAAAAGAGTGTCGTGAGAAAAGGCTCTAAAAATAGCTTCGATCGCTAACAAACGAACCTCATTGACTCAAATTCTTGAGCGACGAGGTTCATTTGGCAAATTAATTCTAACGAGCAACGGTTTATTTCGCCGCTGCGGGTTTCGGACGTTTTGCACCGTACTTGGAGCGACCTTGTTTGCGGTCTTTTACGCCAGCCGTGTCAAGGGTTCCACGAATGATGTGGTAACGGACACCAGGTAAATCCTTTACCCGTCCGCCCCGAATCATCACAACGGAGTGTTCTTGTAAGTTGTGACCGATGCCGGGAATGTAAGCTGTCACTTCAAAGCCTGAAGTGAGGCGAACCCGCGCCACCTTACGAAGAGCAGAGTTCGGTTTTTTCGGCGTAGTGGTATAAACCCGTGTGCAAACTCCACGACGCTGAGGGCAACTCTTCAGAGCCGGGGATTTGGTTTTCTTCTTAGCTTTATTGCGCTCACTACGGATGAGTTGCTGGATGGTGGGCATTTTCTAATGTATGGGAGAATGCAGTCTTTGAACTGCTCCGACTTTCAACGATCACTAAACATACCAATGGATCGATACCCCTGTCAAATGGTCTGACAAGTCGATCGATCTTCGGATGTAAAGCCTACTTATTCTAGCTCTCGTTGACGGAGAATGAGACACCACAATCACAACTTTTTTTGGCGTTTGGATTGTGGAAGCGGAAACTGCCGCCCATTAAGTCTTCAGAGAAGTCGATCGTTAAATTCTCTAAGTACTGAGCGCTATGAGGATCGATCGCGATTTGGATGCCGTGACACTGTTGGATGCGATCGCTCGAATTTAATTCGGTTTCAAATTTGGTGATGTAAGAAAATCCCTGACAGCCGCCGGGTTCGATTTGGAGACGGAAAAAGGCGGATGAATCGGGATGGCGTTTGTGAAGGCGGTGGATTTCTGCGATCGCAGACGGGCTTAATTGGATCATATTAAACGTGGAAATTCGCGTTTTTCATCGTATCGCGATCGCAGATTCCAAAAACAAATCGAGGCAATCCTACAGAACTGCCCCGATTCAAGGATTAAATTCAATATTTAGTTTGCGCGGGAATAGTCGTCTTGGAATCTTACGATGTCGTCTTCGCCGAGATATTCGCCGTTCTGAACTTCAATCAGCACCAGAGGAATCACACCAGGATTTTCTAAACGGTGTGCTGTGCACTGAGGAACATAGGTAGACTGATTGCTGCCAAGTGTAATCTGAGCATCACCGCATTCGACCTTCGCCGTTCCAGACACGACGATCCAGTGTTCGCTGCGGTGGTGGTGCATTTGTAAACTGAGACGATGACCGGGTTTGACCTCGATCCGTTTGATTTTGTAGCCGCGACCTTCTTCGAGAATTGTGAACGAACCCCAGGGACGAAGTTCTGTTGCCGCCGCCCTAACTGGGGTCGGAGACAGCACTAGGGCTGGAGTTTGAGTTTTTTCTTGAGCCTGAGCCACAGTTTCTCTCCTCAATAACTAATAGAATTTCGCGAATGGAACTCCCAACCAAAAAGACTAACAAACCTATCCAAGTCGCGCTCGTTTATAGTGGACAATTTCTTAAGATTTCACGAAGTCTTGATTTGAATTGCGAAATCCGTGAAGAAGTGGTATCAGTTTTTACGGCTGAAGGAAAATTCCGATGCCGTTATGGACTCGTGCTGCCGATCGAGCGGGTCGATCGAGTAGTTGCCCGCCTAAATAAAGCGTGGTCGAACTTCCACCGTCTAGATTCAAGGCGTTAACTGCTCCTAATTGCTGCATAATTTGTGCCATGTCGCTCAAGGACGCGCCAACACCGGAAGTATTATTTTGTGCAGTGACAATTAGGATTCTGCCGTCTGCGGTTTGTCCGATCGCACTTCGAGCCGCTCTCTCTTGAATAAACGCCGTACTAAATTGCTCCAAGCGCCCATCCAGAACGATTTGACCATTTCGGATTAAAAGAGGTCCACCCCCAATCAAGTTTGGGAATGCGGCTAAATCTGGGAGATTGAAGGCACTTTCGAGTTGAACGGGAATTGCTGGAGTGAAAGCGGCAGCGGCAGTACGATTCGATCGAAAAACTAATAAATATCCAGTTGTCGGAATTTGAATCGTTGTGCCTGCTGTTGGAACGGCTTGCTGTGTGCCAGTTTGATTATTCTGAACAGGAAGAAGAATTTCGTTATCGGTCAGAGTCGTATAAGTACTGCCCCAATCAGCGGTATATCGAGCGATTCCAGCTTGAACAAAGGCAGAATTCAGCGTGGTTAGAGGGAACCGTTGACCAGTAGAGAGTGTGACAGTTTCTTGGAGAGTTAAGCGATCGAATCTCCAATTTCCCGCTGCATCCCAACCGACGACACCTCGACTCAGAATCGGACCGGATGCAAAGCGGTTATCGCTTTTGATTGCGCCAAGCGGTAATTGATTATTGCGATTGAAATAGCCGCCGTTAATTGCAGCGGTCGCCAAAGATTGTTGAGCCGTTGTGAATAAAGGCAGTGTTCCGGTCAAGGTTGCGGAATTGGGTAAAATTGGGCGAATGCTAACTTGGCGGGGATTTGCTTCGAGCCAAACGATCGGGAATTGGTTCGTGCCAACTGAGAGCGATCGCTGTCTCCAAAACAAGCCATTCGCCCATAGAATATCGCGATCGCTGAGGAAATTTGAACCGACTTCGATCGTGATGCGATCGGGACTTGATGCGGTTGTAATTCGCGATCGTAAACTCAGCGGAACGCCAATCCTGACTATCGTTCGATTTCCGCTAGGTTGAACTGTTAGCGATCGAATTCGACTTGCGGGAGTTGGCTTGAATTTTCCTAACTGATTCTGATCCACCTGAGCATCAAGGGTTAAAACAAGCTCATTGAGTTGTGGATCAGCTTGCCAAGTAATAGGTCGATCGAGCGAAATCGTAATGCGATCGACATTTGGTGCAGACTGTTCTTGTTGGATGACAGTCAAATTCGCGATCGGGGTCGTAATCTGTAGCGTATTCCCGCTAATCTGAATCTGCCAGCCGTTTCTTTGAGCAAACTCTGTCACATCCAAATAACGTAGCGGTGGAGCTAATCGAGTCGGAAAAACCGCTTCAGAAAACCACTGAATCGGCTGGCGACTTGCATCATTTGTACTTAGTAAATCTGCTCCAAATCGCTGCGTCAAGACCGCATCACTTAGTCCGATTCGAGTTACGCCATTGACCTGCCACTGGCTCCAATTCCCGCTAAAAGTCTGTCCGTTCAAAATAATTTGGGTTCCTTGAACAAGCGGGGAATTGAAATTTAACGGAGCAGGTCTAGGAGGTGGCGTTTGTTGAGCGAGATTAAAGTTTAGTGCCGCAGGAGCATCTGCAAAAGCAGGAAATGAAATTGACCAAAACGTAAGTAGGTAGAAACCGAATCGAAGAGAAGCCATCTGACAAAAATTCACGAAGAGAATCCGTAATTGCCGCAGGTTATTTTACTGCGTCGCCAAATCTCGATTGACGAATCTAAAACTATCAAGAAATCCTAACTTCTCAGTGTTGCACGTTCTTGCCCGCCCCAGTCGCTAGAAAGCAAGTCTCATCGGAGTTAAGGTCTGTAAATATCCGATCAATCCTCGCACTATTACAGGGATTGCCAGGGCGCAAAATTTTCTATAATATTCTTATCCCAGGCTTTGTAAAAATTCAGTTAAGCTAGATCTCCCGATCATCACGCGGGGCTGTGAAACTCTGTTAAACCTGAAGCGATCGAGGGCAAATTGTTTCTCAGGTTTGAGATTTTGCAACAGAGTTGGCGGTTTTGTCTATGAGCATTCTCTAGGATGGCGAAATCGCTTGACGCGCAGAATTTTTTACTCGATTGTTAAATTTATGTGAGCATTAGTCTCTTTATCTTCACAAAAGCTTCTCCCAGATTTTCCGCGCTGATTTCTTCCCCAGTTTGTTTCCGGTCTCATCCCAAAATCTCTTCTTGAAATGAATCGAATGAATCCTCCCATGAGTCAAGCAAGTGTTCCGTCAGAGTCTCACAATCAATTTAATGGATATGCAGGTCAGCGCTGGCTAGTCGAGGAACGGGATGCCTGCGGTGTTGGTTTTATCGCGGATCAGCAAGGTCGCAACAGTCACGATCTGATGGAGAAAGCGTTGTCTGCGCTCGCTTGCTTGGAACATCGGGGCGGATGTAGCGCGGATCAGGACTCCGGAGATGGTGCGGGTCTGATGGCGGCAATTCCCTGGGAGATTTTGAACCAGTGGACGAATGATCAAGGTGTAACCCTAACTCCGGATCAGACTGGAGTAGGCATGGTGTTTTTGCCGCAAGATAATGCGATCGCAGCATCCGTCAAAGAAATTGCTGAGAGGATTATTGCCGAAGAAGGCTTAACGTTTTTAGGCTGGCGAATTGTCCCGGTTAAACCTGAAATTCTTGGCGTTCAAGCGCGGGAAAATCAGCCACAAATCGAGCAATTGTTAGTGAAATCTGACACATTGAGCGGTGAAGAGTTAGAGCGCAAACTGTACCTTACTCGCAAACAGATTCACCGAATTTTGGCAGAGCAAGCAAAACCTGGATTTGATGAGTTGTATGTTTGCTCGTTCTCAACTCGCACGATCGTTTATAAAGGCATGGTGCGATCGGCGATCTTGGGCGAATTTTACCAAGACCTGCAAAACTCAAACTATAAGACTTCGTTCGCCCTGTATCACCGTCGTTTCAGTACCAACACGATGCCGAAATGGCCACTCGCTCAACCGATGCGACTTCTGGGACACAACGGCGAAATCAATACGCTGCTCGGCAACGTCAATTGGATGAAAGCGCGGGAAGCAGATTTGGCGCATGAATTTTGGGGCGATCGCATCACTGCCCTGAAGCCGACCGTCAACTCAAATAATAGCGACTCTGCCAACTTGGATAACGTGATGGAGTTGCTCGTTCGCTCCGGACGTAGCCCCGTCGAAGCGCTAATGATGATGGTTCCAGAGGCTTACAAGAATCAGCCTGAATTGACCGATCATCCTGAAATTGTGGACTTTTACGAGTATCACAGTGGCATTCAAGAAGCTTGGGATGGTCCCGCTTTATTGGCGTTCTGTGATGGAAAAATTGTTGGAGCAACGCTCGATCGAAACGGTCTTCGTCCCGCTCGTTACACAATCACACGCGATGGTTATCTCGTCGTAGCATCGGAAGCAGGCGTAGTCGATATTCCAGAATCTGAGGTAATCGAGAAAGGGCGGCTCGGTCCTGGACAGATGATCGCGTTCGATTTGCAAACTCTTGAAGTTCTGAAGAACTGGGAAATCAAACAGCGAGTTGCAAATGCTCATCCGTATGGAGAATGGCTGAAGCAAAATCGGAAAACGCTGCGATCGCAGGAATATCTAGAAGCTTCCCAACTGGATCAGCAAGCCCTTCTAAAGCATCAGACTGCATTTGGCTACACCTTGGAAGATGTGGAAATGGTCATCCAAGACATGGCAGCCCAAGGGAAAGAGCCAACCTTCTGTATGGGCGATGATATTCCGCTGGCAGTTCTGTCTGAACGTCCTCACTTGTTGTACGACTATTTCAAACAGCGGTTTGCTCAAGTGACGAATCCGCCGATCGATCCTCTCCGCGAAAAGCTTGTCATGTCTCTGACGATGCAACTTGGAGCGCGTGGGAATCTGCTCGAAACCAAGTCCGAAGGCGCGAATTTATTCTTATTAGAGTCGCCTGTTCTAACTGAGCCAGAGCTTGATCAAATCCGTAATTCAGGTCCTGAAACCGCTAACCTTTCGACATTGTTTGAAATTGCCGCTGGTCCTGAAGGGCTGAAAACTGCGGTCAAGAATTTGTGCGAACAGGCAGCGGAAGCCGTTCGATCGGGCAAAAAGATTTTGGTGTTAAGCGATCGCTTAGATCGATCGGGCAATTTCACTCGATTAAATGCTGATCAAAGCTACATTCCACCGCTCTTAGCCGTTGGAGCCGTTCACCATCATCTGATCCGTCAAGGTCTGCGGATGAAGGCTTCTCTGATTGTGGATACCGCTCAAGCTTGGAGTACTCATCACTTTGCTTGCTTGATTGGTTATGGTGCAAGTGCGGTTTGTCCTTACTTGGCACTGGAATCCGTTCGTCAATGGTGGGCAGATTCCAAGACTCAGAGCTTGATGGAACGCGGAAAGATCAAAGCGGCAAGTTTAACTGCTGTGCAAGCGAACTTTCGTAAAGCGATCGAAGATGGTCTTCTCAAGATCCTCTCGAAAATGGGCATCTCCTTGCTATCGAGCTATCAAGCCGCTCAAATCTTTGAAGCGATCGGTATCGGTGGTGATCTGCTCAACTTAGGATTTTTTGGAACTGCATCGCGGTTGGGTGGATTAACGATCGCAGAACTCGCCCAAGAAATTCTTTCGTTCCACAGTCGTGCCTTTCCAGAGTTGACTACCAAAAAGCTCGAAAACTTCGGATTTGTTCAATATCGTCCGGGTGGTGAGTACCACATGAACAGCCCGGAACTGGCGAAGCATCTACACCAAGCGGTTAGAACGAATAGCTTTGATCACTATGATTTGTATCAAAAGCATTTAGCGAATCGTCCGATTACTGCATTGAGAGATTTGCTTGATTTCAAGAGCGATCGAGACTCAATCTCAATTGATGAAGTTGAATCCGCGACCGAAATCGTGAAACGCTTCTGTACAGGTGGAATGTCGCTAGGTGCCTTGTCTCGTGAAGCGCATGAAGTATTAGCGATCGCAATGAACCGCTTAGGTGGTCGATCGAACTCTGGCGAAGGCGGAGAAGATCCCGTTCGATACAAAGTTCTCAATGAAGTGCAAGACGGAATTTCGCCGCTCTTACCTCATCTCAAAGGACTGAAGGTTGGAGACACTGCCAACTCTGCAATCAAGCAAGTTGCTTCCGGTCGCTTCGGCGTGACACCTGAGTATCTGATGAACGCGAAGCAAATCGAGATCAAAATGGCTCAAGGCGCAAAACCCGGTGAAGGCGGACAATTGCCGGGACCGAAAGTGAGTCCTTACATTGCCTTGCTACGTCGATCGAAGCCTGGAGTGACCCTAATTTCTCCGCCGCCGCACCATGACATTTATTCGATCGAAGATCTCGCTCAACTAATCTTTGACCTACACCAAATCAATCCCGTGGCTCAAGTCTCGGTGAAATTGGTAGCAGAAGTTGGTATTGGTACGATCGCGGCTGGAGTCGCTAAAGCGAACGCGGACATTATCCAAATCTCCGGTCACGATGGCGGTACGGGTGCATCTCCGCTTAGCTCGATTAAGCACGCTGGAAGTCCTTGGGAATTGGGCTTAACCGAAGTACATCGTGTATTGATGCAGAACCAATTGCGCAATCGCGTCATTCTCCGAGTGGATGGCGGCATCAAAGCCGGATGGGACGTTGTAATGGCGGCTCTGATGGGCGGTGAAGAGTTTGGATTTGGCTCGATCGCGATGATTGCCGAAGGTTGCATCATGGCTCGGATCTGTCATACCAATAGCTGTCCGGTCGGAGTTGCAAGCCAGAAAGAAGAACTACGTAAACGTTTCCCTGGAACACCAGAACACGTCGTTAACTTCTTCTTGTTTGTCGCGGAAGAAGTTCGATCGCTTTTAGCTCGTTTAGGCTACAAATCCCTAAATGAAATCATTGGACGTGCTGATCTGCTGAAGATGCGTGAAGGTGTGGGTTTAACCAAGACTCAGATGTTGAATCTGGATTGTTTGACTCAGCTACCGGATACTAAGAGCGATCGTTCTTGGCTGAATCATGAAGCCGTTCATAGTAACGGCATTGTTCTTGATGACCAAATTCTAAGTGATGCGGATGTTCAAGCTGCAATCCAGAATCAAGGCGATGTGACTCATTCGATCGATGTTATCAACACGGATCGAACTGTTGGAACTCGAATCTCCGGTGCGATCGCGAAACAATACGGCAATTCCGGTTTCGGTGGTCAAATCACTTTGAACTTTGCCGGAAGCGTCGGACAAAGCTTCGGAGCATTCAACCTACCTTGTATGACGCTGAACTTAGTCGGCGAAGCGAATGACTATGTAGGTAAAGGAATGCACGGAGGTACGATCGCAATCAAACCTACACCTGAAGCCACCTATGATCCTTCTCAAAACGTGATCATTGGTAATACCTGCCTCTATGGTGCAACGGGTGGACGACTCTTCGCGAATGGACAAGCTGGCGAACGCTTTGCCGTCCGAAACTCCCTCGCTGAAGCCGTTGTCGAAGGAGTTGGCGATCACTGTTGCGAATACATGACAGGCGGCGTAGTCGTTGTTCTCGGTCGTGCAGGTCGTAACGTGGGTGCGGGTATGACGGGCGGTTTAGCTTACTTCTTCGATGAAGATGGCAGCTTCCAAGAGAAAGTCAATGCTGAGATCGTTAAGGTTCAGCGTGTGACTGCGCCTGCGGGTGAACAACAGTTAAAAGAACTACTTGAGGCTCATGTAGAGTATACGGGTAGCCCGAAAGCAAAGGCGATTTTGGCGAACTGGTCAGAGTCGCTGTCGAAGTTCTGGCAAGTGATTCCACCATCTGAGAAAGATACACCCGAAGCAAATCCAGATATCGAGAAAGTAGCAGTTTCGGCTTAGGGGAAAGGGAGCGATCGTATAAATGTGCGATCGCTCCCTTTTCACGTCTCACTAAAATCAATGCCCTCGTAAAGTTGGGCAATTTGAATCTCAACCCCGACTGCTCCGAGCGTTAAAGTCGCAGTTGGATCATCAAACTCTGAAAGTAGCCATTGATTGACCGCTGTTCTTACGTGGTGTTCAACACGAATGCGGTACTGATCAATCAGGACATATTCTTGGAAACTGGAAATTGTCCGATAAGCAACGAATTTTTCGCCTCGGTCATGATTTTGTGTTGATTTTGATAAAACTTCAGCAATCAGACAGGGATTGACGACTGTATCTGTTCTCCCAGTCTGAAGCTCGATCGGTTTCGGCACGACCATAACATCAGGGTAAGTGTAAAGATTAACGGCTGGAATCCAAAGACGCTGATCGGTGTAGAACGTTCGATAGTTCTTTGTCTTCAGAGCGGTCTTGAGAAGAATGTAGAGATTTCCGGCGATGTCATTATGATTTGGTGTACCGCCAGTCATGGGGACGATTTCTCCGTCGCGATATTCACTCCGGGCTTCAGAGGCGAGTTCTAGCTCTAAATACTCTTGAGTGCTGTAGTGCTTTTTATCAGCTTGAACAATCATGTCAATCTCGTCCTAAGATTTCATGGTGTTGATTGATCATACCTGTTGTTTCAAGTGGCTGATTAACGTTTATCCTTCCCAAATTTGCAGTTGTCGCGATGCTGCAACGAACGTGTTGATAACCTTCGGTGGATAAAGGAAGTGATCGTAAGCGATCGCCATTTGTCGCGCTGCTTCAGAGTGCGGAACCTGACCAATTCCTGTTCCAAATCCAGGACAAACTAAACGCTCGATCGATTTCTGCGAAGTCTTGTTATGCTGCCGAACTGCTAAAAGCGTCGCCCACATTGCAATGTAAGGAACATCTGTCCCCTGAATTGTCATGGGAACTCGCATCGTTGGAGTATGAGCAAGAAACGGATGCTTCGGATGTTCAGTTTCAATAATGAACGAGGTTCCGACAGGCTGTTCTCCCAGATAGTCCTCAAGAATTCGCTGCTGAACTCGTCGCTCTAGGGAAACTCCAAAGAATTGGGTAATTGCCGCGTCCATTCCACCATCCATCATGCCGAAAGAATTAGCAGGACTGACCAAGCAATCAAAATCTGAAATCCATTCAAAGCGATCATTCACAATTTCCACATCAGCAAATTGAATAAAGTGATCTTGAAACGCTGCAAAGAGAGAAGAATTCGGTGCCGTGAGGATAAGCTTCAACTCATAATCTCCAATATGATGTGCAACTATAATGAGGCATTACGATCGCATCAAGCCATGAATCTCCCTGAAGCGAAACCGTCAATTTCTTCCAGTCTCTACGACACTGACTTCTATGCTTGGACACAAGAACAGGCAATGCTCCTGAAGAATCAGCAATGGAGCCAGCTTGATGTGCCAAATATTATTGAGGAGATCGAATCTTTGGGGAAACAGCAGCGCCAAGAACTTCGGAATCGCATGAGCGTTCTGATTGGGCATTTGCTGAAATGGCAGTATCAACCGCAGAATCGTAGTCGTAGCTGGTTAGCCACGCTTCGGATTCAACGCTTAGATATTAATGATTTACTTGAGGATAATCCCAGTTTGAAGCCTTACATTGAAGAAGCGATCGAGAAGGCATATCTGAAAGGGGTCGAATTAGCAGTGAAAGAGACTGATTTATCCGGGCGAACATTTCCAAGGGAATGCCCTTATGCTTTAGAAGAGATGTTGAGCGATCGCTTCTTTCCCGGTGAAGCAAGCGAGTTATTAGAAGATTAAAGTTCAGTTTGCTCGATCGCTTTCCGCATCAGTGCAAAATCATTGGGTGCGATCGCACTTGCAGAGCATGGCTCTAAGTAACCTGAGTTCGGGTTAAGCATGTGCTTGAAAAGATATCGTTTGCCGCATTCACCCGCCCGGAAATGAATCTCCGGGCTGATCAAAGCAACCCCGCTGAAGCGGGCTAAGAACTCTGTGTTACGCACTCAGCCCGCTTCAGCGGGGTTTCCTCCATTAGCCCGGAGATTCATTTCCGGGCGGACTCGCAACGCAGCAAGAGGGATTTGGCTAGGGCATGTCTACCACTTTCTTATCCCGAACTCAGGTTAAGTAGTATCAAGAATTACTCTAACGATTCAATCAATTCATCTTTTCTGAATACCCACAAACCCAGTAATTGATTCTTCCAACTCTTCAAGACACATCTCAATTACTTCTTGAATGTTCTGCATCAGTTCATCGATCGTTTCCCCTTGGCTATAACAAGCCTTCAACTGCGGAACTTCACCGACATACATTCCATCTTCGTCACGCTCAATGACAACGTAGAACTCTCTGCCTTTCATCGCGACCTCCACTTGAATTTAAAGACAGCAAACCCCTCAAAAGCCATTGACTTTCAAGGGGTTCGACTAAACGAGCATGGCAGGAATCGAACCTGCGACACCCAGAACCGGAATCTGGTGCTCTATCCCCTGAGCTACATGCCCTCTCGTTACTCTGTGAGTATAGCAAGAATCTTGTCGATCGCACTCATTACAATCTAACGTTCCAAGATTCTCGTTAGGAAAGTGGGGGGTGGGGAGTGGGGAGTAGGGAACCAAATTTTACATCTCCCCACTCCCTACTCCCCACTCCTCTACGATGCCACTTTCGCCGTAGCCCGCTGTCTCGTTGGAGCCGCCTTCACCGCAGCCGGATCAGGATTCTGCATCAAGAACACCAGCAGCGGATTGCTTTGAAGCTCTCGTCGCAGCAAGCGATGAATTTCGCGCTCGATCTGAACTTGTAAACCTGTCCAATCGATCTCGACTCGACCATCAAACGTGCTGTAGAACTCATTCCAACGATCGCTTAAGACCGTCCCGATCGATTCTTCAATTCTCGATCGTAGTTGCTCTGGATTCATCGAAGTGACGACACCGCGCAAATGCACATCAGGCTTCGCAAACAATCGACCTTCGTTCGTAATAGCTGCTGCTACCGTGACAACTCCATCACCTGCTAATTGCTGACGCTCTTTCAAAACGCGATCGTCAACCATGCCCGATCGAGAAGTATCGACCAGTTCAATCCCTGCCTTAACTTTGCCAGCTTTACGAATCGAATCCTTGCTCAGTTCAACAACATCGCCGTTGTCAATAATCACCATGTTCTCAGCGGGAACGCCAGTGCTTTGAGCAGTTTGGGAGTGTTTGATGAGCATCCGATGTTCACCGTGGACAGGTAAGAAGAACTTCGGACGGGTTAGGGCTAACATCAATTTCTGGTCTTCTTGGCAACCGTGACCGGAAACGTGGATGCCTTGGTCTTTGCCGTAAACGACTTTCGCGCCGTTCATCATCAGTTTATCGATCGTATTCACAACTGCGATCGTATTTCCAGGAATCGGGTTCGCAGAGAATACAACGGTGTCACCTTCGCGGATCTTCACTTGACGATGTTCACCATTAGCGATTCTAGTCATCGCTGACATCGGTTCACCTTGCGATCCAGTAGTCAGAATCAAGACATTCTCATCTGGAGTCTTTTGAGCGACGTGCAGCGGTTGAAGTAAATCATCGCGGCATTTGATGTATCCGAGATTGCGAGCGTGGGCGATTACGTTGAGCATCGATCGACCTAACACCGAAACCACGCGACTATGCTTCTCAGCAAGTTCCAGAATCATATTAATCCGGTGAACTGATGAAGCAAAGGTCGTGATTAACAAGCGTCCTTTGGCTTGGGTGAAAACGCGATCGAGATTCGGGAACACCGATCGTTCTGACGGAGTAAAGCCCGGAATTTCAGAATTGGTCGAATCGCTGATTAGACATTGAACGCCTTTTTCACCGTATTCGGCTAATCGCTGAATGTCGAACTTCTCACCATCGACCGGAGTATGGTCGAACTTGAAATCGCCTGTGTGAACAACTACACCAACCGGAGTGTGAATTGCAACGGTGAAACTATCTGCGATCGAGTGCGTATTGCGGATGAACTCGACGAAGAAATGTGTCCCGATGCGAACAATATCGCGAGGGCGAACGGTGCGGAGTTCAGTACGATCGGAAACGCCTGCTTCTTCGAGCTTGCCTTCGAGGAGTGCAAGCGCCAGACGCGGACCATACATCACCGGAATATCTAGCTGTTTCAGGTGAAACGCAATGCCGCCAATATGGTCTTCGTGTCCGTGAGTGATGATCATGCCCTTGATCTTTTCGCGGTTCTCGCGCAGATAGGTCATGTCAGGCAGTACGATGTTTACTCCGTGCATTCCATCAGTCGGGAAGGCGAGTCC
The DNA here is from genome assembly GCF_050565645.1 of Leptolyngbya sp. AN10. Taxonomy (NCBI): domain Bacteria; kingdom Bacillati; phylum Cyanobacteriota; class Cyanophyceae; order Leptolyngbyales; family Leptolyngbyaceae; genus Leptolyngbya; species Leptolyngbya sp. AN10. The sequence continues at coordinate 10,361 of NZ_JBNXVP010000061.1, read as the reverse complement.
TGCATCAAGTAGGACAATCTCATCGCCGTATTCAAACACGCAGGTATTCTTACCAATTTCGTGTAGTCCACCGAGGGGAATGATTTTGAGAGCGTTAGACGAGTTACTTTGAGTCATCAGTATCCTTCAGGTTTAAGAGAAAAACTAAGAGTTCAACAGGAAGTAATTTCTGTGAACATGGAAATATTTAGTTGTGCAGAAAACTTTAGGCGTGTACCGTTTGCAGCAAGTTCAGTTCAGCCAGGACCTGCTTTACGTGACGCTTGGTTTCTTCATCGGGGGAGCAGAGCGGTGGGCGAAGTGCGCCGACTTGCCATCCTTGCAAGCTTAATGCGGCTTTAAGAGGAATCGGATTCGTCGTGACAAATAGAGCTTTGAACAATGGAAGTAGCTCTAAGTGAATTTGGGTCGCTTTCTGAACTTGACCCTTCTCGAATGCTTGGATCATCTGCTGCAATCGCGTTCCGACTAAATGACTGGCAACGCTGACGACACCTTTTGCACCGATCGCTAACATAGGTAAGGTCAAAGAATCATCTCCAGAATAAATCTCAAATTCGGGCGGGGTCATCCGTCGAATTTGGCTCACTTGATCTAGATTGCCACTCGCTTCCTTAATTGCAACAATATTTGGAACTTGTGAGAGTCGAGCTACCGTTTCAGGCTGGAGATTTTGGCTGGTGCGCCCTGGTACGTTGTAGAGCATCAGCGGCATATCCGAGGATTGTGCGATCGCTCGAAAATGTTCGTACAGTCCTGATTGCGGTGGCTTGTTGTAATAAGGGACGACCTGCAAAGATCCATCTAACCCTATTTTAGCGGCTTTTTTCGTTGCTGCGATCGCTTCTGATGTCGAGTTCGATCCGGTTCCCGCCATTACCTTAGCACGACCAGAGACTGCACGTTTCACAACCTGGAACAGTTCAAACTCTTCATCCCAAGAAAGCGTGGGTGATTCTCCAGTTGTGCCGCAAACGACGATCGTATCTGTGCCCGTCTCGACGAGGTAATCTGCTAACTTTTCTGTAACAGCGTAATCGACTGCTCCATCCGCTGTAAATGGCGTGATCATGGCAGTCAAAAGAGTTCCAAAATTTACCACACTATATTTAAACTCCTCTTATAACTATCGGTTCGTTGCTAAAGCTGGTTTGAGCAAGTTCTTTGCAATCAGTAATTCTGCAATTTGAATCGCATTTAAAGCGGCTCCTTTGCGGATTTGATCGCCACATAGCCAAAGTTCTAGACCATTTGGGTTAGAGATATCTTGGCGAATCCGTCCGACTAAAACTTCGTCTTTGCCGCTGGCATCGATCGGCATCGGGAAATAGTTCGCGCTCCAATCCTCGACAAGCTTCACGCCTGGTGCTTGCTGCAAGATTTCTCGCGCCTTCTCCACAGCAAACGGACTATCAAACTCTAGATTAATCGCTTCTGAGTGTGCCCGTAAGACGGGAACCCGTACACAAGTTGCAGTAATTCTCAGATCCGAAGCTCCGAAGATTTTGCGAGTTTCATTTACCATCTTCAACTCTTCTTCGCAGTACCCGGATTCATCGAGCTTCGAGTTGTGCGGAAATAAGTTAAACGCCAATGGATACGGCAAAATTTCGGCTTTTGGAGATTTGCCTTCGAGAATGTCGATCGATTGAGTCTTCACTTCTTCCATCGCTCGCGCACCCGCACCCGAAGCGGATTGATACGTCGATGCCACAATCCGACGAATTGGCATCACTTGATGCAAGGGATAAACCGCAACTGACATCAAAATCGTCGTGCAGTTCGGATTTGCAATCACACCTTGATGTTTCGCCGCTGCTTCTGGGTTCACTTCAGGCACAACGAGCGGCACATCCGCCTGCATCCGAAACGCGCTTGAATTATCAATCATCACGGCTCCCGCCGCCACGATATCTTTGACCCATTGTTTCGAGATTGATCCGCCAGCCGAAGCCAGCACGATATCAATATTGTTAAACGAATTCTCGTTCACTGCCTCGATCGCTAAACTCTCGCCCTGAAACGTCAGTGTTGAGCCTGCCGATCGCGGAGAGGCTAACAGCTTCAATTCAGAAACAGGAAAATTACGCTGATCCAACAGTTCTAATAGTTCAGTTCCGACTGCTCCTGTCGCCCCTAAAATCGCTACTCGATAGGATTGACCCAAAATAAATTCCTCCAAACAGGCTTCAAATTAGAAAAGCATCAATAATGATTACGTTTACGCAAAACTTAGTAAAAATAATAAAGATTTTGTTCTGTTCCTTCAGAGACTAACTTGCTTTGGGCACGAATTCAAGTCTCGGATGGAAACCCTTTTCGTGAAGAGTGTTCCCTGAATTATCGCAGAATCGCATCGCCATTTTATCAGTTTGATCCTTAAGATTCCCCCAAACGGATCGCGCAACCGTGACTAGAATCGGTTAGTATAGCTTACTGCTTGATAGAAATTCGCATTCTTTGTCACTTACGCCGATGAAAGTTACCCAGGAAAAGCTACCCGCCAGCCAAATCGGGTTAGAAATTGAAATTACGCCAGAGATGTCTCAGAAGACCTACGATCGTGTGTTGCAGGATTTCACTCGATCGATGAATATTCCGGGGTTCCGTAAAGGCAAGGTGCCGCGTCAGGTTCTGATCCAACGCATTGGAGCGGCGCGAATTAAAGCCTCTGTGATCGAAGAATTGGTCGATGCTGCGCTGAAACAAGCGATCGAGCAGGAAAAGATCGAAGCGTTAGGAAATTTCCAACTGCGATCGTCGTTCGATGAATTAATTGCCCAATATACGCCTGGTCAAGCGCTAACGTTCTCAGCATCGGTAGACGTGTCTCCTGAAGTAACGTTAAAGCAGTACAAAGATTTCACGCTTCAAGCAGAAGAAGTCAAGGCTGACCCAGAAAAAGTCGATTCGGTGATCGAAGATTACCGGAAGCAAATGGCGACTTTAATTCCGATCGAAGATCGCCCCGCTCAAAAAGGCGATGTCTCGGTTGTCGATTTCAAAGGTCGGTTCACACCTGCGGATAGTGAAGAAGAAATCGAAGTTCCAGGCGGCGAAGCATCTGATTTTCAGCTTGAACTCGAAGACGGTCGCTTTATTCCGGGCTTCGTCGAAGGTATTTTCGGCATGAACGCGGGCGAAACCAAGGAAATCTCGGTCACTTTTCCCGAAGATTATCCTCAAGATGAACTCGCTGGACGACCCGCAACCTTTGAAATTACGCTCAAAGAATTGAAGGGCAAAGAACTTCCGGAAGTCGATGATGACTTTGCGAAAGAAGCGAGCGGTGATGAATTTGAAACGATCGCTGAAATGCGCGAATCCTTAGAGAAACGTTTTACGGAAGAAGCCGAGCAGCAAACCAAATCGAACAAAGAAGAAGCCGTTCTAAACGAATTGCTGAATCAAGTTGAAGTGGAATTGCCTGAAACCATGATCGAACGTGAAGTCGAATATATGGTGACGCAGACCGCGATGCAGCTTCAGCAACAAGGCATCGATATTAAGCGGCTCTTAAATAAGGACACGATCCCGATGTTGAAAGAGCGATCGCGCCCTGATGCGATCGAGCGAATCAAGCGTACCCTCGCTCTCGGTGAAGTCGCCAAGCAGGAATCGCTCAAGGTCGAAGAAGATGAACTAAATAATAAAGTTCAAGAACTACTGACCGAGTTGGAAGGACGCGACATTGATATGAATCGGCTCAGAGGCGCAGTCGAAGAAGACTTGCTCAAAGAAAAGATTATGGATTGGCTGACCTCGAATTCATCGATCGAGCTTGTTCCTGAAGGAACGCTGAAAAAAGACGAACCTGAAGAGGTAGAGGAATCCGACGAAACCGAAGCGCAAGCGGTTGATGTAGAAGTTGTAGAGTAGGGATCACTATAAATGGCTGTGGGGTGGGTGTCTCACCTGCCCAATTCACCAATCATTTATAAATCCAATCCAGCAAATCATTAAGCATTCAGATGTAAGCCTGATAACTTATCGTTTGTTGGCTAGAATTGAACTTGTGGAACGTAGCCGCTTGCCTCATGTATAACTCCCAATCTCACGACTACATCATTCAAAATCTCAGCACGCTGGATGTCGTCTCCCAAGCCGCTCCAACCAATGTCGTTCCGATGGTGGTTGAGCAGTCTGGGCGCGGCGAACGTGCCTTTGATATTTACTCACGCCTCCTGCGCGAACGCATTATCTTCCTCGGAAGCGCGATCGATGACAGCGTTGCCGATTCTCTGGTCGCTCAGCTTCTGTTCCTTGAAGCCGAAGATCCTGAAAAAGATATCCAAATCTATATCAATTCTCCGGGTGGCTCCGTCACAGCGGGAATGGCAATCTATGACACGATGCAGCAAGTAAGCTGTGATGTGGTCACGATTTGTTTTGGACTCGCTGCTAGTATGGGAGCGTTTCTTCTGTCCGGTGGAACTCCTGGAAAACGGATGTCGTTGCCCAGTTCTCGAATCATGATTCACCAGCCGTTGGGTGGCGCTCAAGGGCAAGCGGTGGACATCGAGATCCAAGCGAAAGAAATCCTTTATCATAAGCGCAAGCTGAACGAGTTACTCGCTCAGCACACCGGACAACCGCTCGATCGCATCGAAGCAGACACAGAACGCGACTTCTTCATGTCTGCCGAAGAAGCCAAGGCTTACGGATTGATTGACCAAGTAATTACTCGGCAAAATCTTCCGAAAGCAAACGAACCTGTCGCCGCAGCAAGATAAGAGGCAGCTATGTCAAAGTACGACTCCCATCTGAAATGTTCTTTTTGTGGCAAGTCCCAAGAACAAGTCCGCAAACTGATCGCTGGTCCTGGTGTTTACATCTGCGATGAGTGCGTAGATTTGTGCAACGAAATTTTAGATGAGGAGTTGTTCGACTCCACTGCTGCTCCGCAACCTGTTCCGCGCCGAGAGCAAGCCCCAGAGAAACGTCGATCGCGTTCTGCAAATATCTCCTTGAATCAATTGCCTAAACCGCGTGAAATCAAGAAGTATTTAGATGAACACGTCATCGGTCAGGACGAGGCGAAGAAAGTCCTCTCGGTTGCGGTTTATAACCATTACAAGCGTTTGAGCTTCTTACAAGCCAAGAGCAATGGCAAATCTTCCCCAGATGATGCGGTTGAACTTCAGAAGTCAAACATTCTATTAATTGGTCCGACTGGATGCGGCAAAACGCTTCTAGCTCAGACCTTAGCTGAAATTCTCGATGTTCCGTTCGCTGTAGCAGACGCAACGACTTTGACTGAAGCAGGATACGTCGGTGAAGATGTTGAAAACATTTTGCTCCGATTGCTTCAAGTCGCTGATCTCGATGTCGAAGAGGCACAACGCGGAATTATCTATATTGACGAAATCGATAAAATTGCGCGGAAGAGTGAAAACCCTTCGATTACCCGTGATGTATCGGGCGAAGGGGTTCAACAAGCGCTATTGAAAATGTTGGAAGGTACGATCGCGAATGTTCCCCCTCAAGGCGGACGGAAGCATCCTTACCAGGACTGCATCCAAATCGACACCAGCAATATTCTGTTTATCTGTGGTGGCGCATTTGTCGGACTCGATAAAGCAGTCGAACAGCGAATGGGCAAACGAGCAATGGGCTTTGTCCAATCCGGTGAACAATCGAAAGAGAAGCGTACTGCTGATGTATTGCAACATCTAGAACCCGATGACTTGGTGAAGTTTGGTCTGATTCCTGAATTTATTGGTCGGATTCCAGTGATGGCAGTGGTTGATCCGCTTGATGAGGATGCACTCGCTGAGATCCTGACGGAACCGAAGAACGCACTCGTTAAGCAGTTTCAGAAATTGCTCAAGATGGATAACGTGCAGCTTGAATTTAAGCCCGATGCGGTGAGAGCGATCGCACAAGAGGCATATCGTCGGAAAACTGGAGCGCGGGCGCTTCGGAGCATTGTTGAAGAAATGATGCTCGATATCATGTACGAATTGCCATCCCGCAAAGATGTCACTCGCTGCACGATTACTCGCGAAATGGTTGAGAAGCGATCGACGGCTGAACTCTTACTTCACCCGTCCTCGATTCCAAAACCGGAATCAGCATAAAGCTTAACTGGCAGATTGAAAATCGAGTGATACCCTAAAAGTTACTAGGAATCAATCTGCTTTTTCAGCATGGCTTACATTTCAGTCAACGGCTTTAATCACTACTACGAATGGCTTACCGAGTCGGAAGATAATCAACCGAGCGGTAAGCCAGTTTTAGTTTTTGTTCATGGTTGGGGTGGCTCTTCAAAGTATTGGGAAAGTACAGCCCGATCGCTTTCTCATCATTTCGATTGTTTGCTATACGATATGCGCGGATTCGGTCGATCGAGAATGGACAATGCACCCGAATCGACTTATGAACTTGATGTTTATGTTAGAGACTTAGCGGGATTGTTAGTTGCGCTGAGACTTCAGAAAGTTTGTTTAAACGCACATTCGACTGGATCATCGATCGCGGTTTTATTCCTCAATCGATACGCGGAATTTGTCGATCGAGCCGTTCTCACCTGTAGCGGCATTTTTGAATATCAAGAGAGAGCATTTAAAGCGTTTCATCAGTTCGGTGGCTATGTGGTGAAATTTCGCCTGCCTTGGCTCTATAGTTTGCCGTTTACCGATCGCTTATTCATGCAGCGATTTCTCCATCAATCCGTCCCACGCGACATGAGCCGCGCATTTCTGGCTGATTTCCTATTAGCAGATGAAGCGGCAGCACTTGGAACAATGTTCTCTGCTGTGAGCGAGGAAGCAGCGACCACAATGCCCGGTGAATTTGCTCGAATTTCAGTTCCGACACTGTTGATTTCGGGTGAGTACGACAAAATTATTCCTGCCGAAATGGGAGGGAAAGCGGCGGCATTAAGCGATCGAGTTCAGCACGTCGTGATTCCAAACACCGCACATTTTCCAATGCTTGAAGATTCTGGCACTTATCTTCGATATGTCACAGAGTTTTTAGGGGTTGCGAGTCCAGTCGCTCTGTAACGTTGAACAGCGTTTCTCAATCGGTCAGAAAGCCATCGATCGTACTGTGGATAAACGGGCAATCGCTGAACTAAATCAAATCCATACGGTTCAATTAATGCCTCTAAATCCGACGCTTTTGGGTGAGGATAATCGGGGTTCACTTCATCGTGTGGACTAATTCCGCCTAAATCGGTTGCACCTGCTTCTAGACAAGCAATTAGATCGTCTGGAATCAGATTTGGAGGAATTTGAATTGCAACTGATTCCGGTAAAGTCTGACGTGCGACTTTAATTAATTCGATTAATTGTTGTGGACTAAAAGCAGCTTGAGAAAGGCTCTCTTTGTGACCAGGACTATACGGTTGGAGAATAACTTCTTGAATGTGACCGAAGCGATCGTGAATTCGAGCAATTTCTTCTAAAGTGTCGATTCGATCGCGCTCACTCTCTCCAATTCCTAACAGCAATCCAGTTGTAAATGGAATCTGTAACTCTCCAGCCCAAACTAATTGTTGCGATCGCACTTCTGGAATTTTACTCGGTGCATGACGATGAACCGTTTCTAACAAGGTTGGTGTCACTTGCTCTAACATCAAACCCATCGAAACATTAACGGTCTTTAATTTCGCCATCTCGTCGAATGTGAGAATTCCAGCATTTGTGTGGGGTAGAAATCCCATTGAAAGAGCAAGTTTGCAAAGATCAAAAATACGATCGAACCAAGCAGATCGTGAAGGATGCTGCGGATGAACTTCTCCGCTTAAAACTAAAATCTCAATGACATTCTGAAGCTTGCTCAAAATTCTTTCTGCTTCGGACAGACCCAGCCAATTGTCTTGACCTGGATCTGTCCGAAAATTGCAGTAAGTACAGCGATTAAAGCATTCGTAAGTAGGAACGATCGTATAAGCCGGACTGTAAGTAATCGATCGCATCAGCGCACCAGAATAAACCTACTATCTGGAATACCAAATTTTGCGATCGTTTGCTAAACTCTTTCGCTTCGCATAAATGTTTTTAACGTGAGTCTTGACTGTATTCAAGCTGATATTCAGCAAAGTAGAAATGTCTTGATACGAATACTTTTGCCTTAACAAGAACCAGATTTCGGCTTCTCGATCCGTCAATTCATACTTATCTTGCTCGATCGCTAATTCATTCCGCATCGATTCATGGCAATCCTCGATTAGAACCAACAGTAAGGGTTGTGGCGTGGATAAATTTATCCATCGAGCCTGCAAGCGAAAGAACAAGTCTTGCTCCTGATACTCCATAATCAGCGGCTCTGATGATTCTGCTTGGATCAATCGCTGACAAAGCTGGCAAACACTAATCGGCAATTCATCTTCTTCGTTTCGTAAGCGATCGCATAACGCTTTCGCTTTGTCATTGCAATAAACCATTGAGAGCGAAGATGCCAAAACCATTACACCGAGCGGCATCGCCTCCAGCAACACACCCCAGAGTACGTCCTGGCTAACAAAATCACCTTCTTCAGAGGGCAAACTCGAAAACTCCCGCTGATTCTTATCATTCGGAGTGTTGCGGCGAGAACGGCGGCTCGATCGCTGTTGAGCGTAAACGTTCACCCAGGCGAAATGGTGAGCGGGAGGCACAGAAAAGAAGGGAACAACCATAGATTCAGAATTGTTAAGCACTGCCTCATTGTGGTGACTGTCGTTCTGAACACACAATGAGCGCACTGAAGAATACCGAACTAACCTGAACAACAGCGAACTAGACTGAAGTAAGTTTAAGTTTTAGGAATTTCATAAGTCCTAAAGAAAGAACTAACCATAATAAAAGAAGCGCTCCAGAACCATAAACATTGCATCACTTTGGTTGGAACAGAGCGATATAAATTTAGGATGCACTTCTAACCGTTCGATCGCGAATTAAGGCAATTCTTGCTATCACAAATCGAACGAAATAAAAGCATCCGTAATTTCTCATCTCAGATTGTCGTTGATTAAGAGATTGAATAACTATCACCCAATTGGGTTGTTTCTCTCAATAATTTCACAAGCCCCCACCTGTCATGATTCCAGAACTGGTAGACCGCTTGTTTCCGATCGAGATCCAGCGTCCATACGTATCCATGATTCAGCGACGAGGCGGACTCACACGGCGCAAAGCAGAATATTTTGTGCGGTTGTGGGCTTATCTTCTCCTGAAGCAGCAAGAGGAATTAAATGGGCGGCTTCCCACAAACCTAGAAGAGCTTCATGCTCCAAACGGTTTAATCAACTGCACACATCGGGAAGCGGCTGAACTGTTCTATCAGGGACAAGATCGAGGCAGTGATCGCGCGGCTGGAATGATGATTGATCGCTTAGTTGCTGTAGGACTGCTCGATAAACAGTACGACGGAAATTCACTCTGTTTACAAATCCGATCGTTGCCTGATCTGGAATTGCCAAAACTGGAGAAACCGATCGAACTTTTTGCAGATGCGTTTAATCCGCGTACTGATGCAATCTCGATCGCGAATCTCTACACCCGGAACTATGCCCCGATGATTCGCGATGGGGCTGCAATGTCAAAAGTTGCGAAAGTTCTAAGAATTTGGTCGCAACAATACGCCACCGGAATGCGAGTTTTACGACGCTCTGACAATTACACGGTCGTTGCTGCCTCTGTGCTGTTTCCAGTTGCATCAGAGTCGGATGTTTACTTTTTCCAACCACCCAGCAGAAGTCTTTACCTCACCACAGACAATCCGGTTGACCCGTTCATCATGGCGGCTCCCGGCGATCGAAATTGCCTATCGATTTACATTCGAGCTTGGGTAATTGATCAGCCCTATCTCAGCGTTGCGACTCTCTGCCAGCTTTTAGAGGATGCACAGCAAACCTTACTGAAGATTCGGGACGACTACCCAGAGATTTGTGATTTGTACACATTAATCGTTCATCCAATTTATGAGAGGTTGCGGCAAATCCTTGGATTTGAGCGGATTTGCGAAGATCATCAGAAATCTTTTGCTTGGATTCATGGCTCTGTCGATCGTTTCTTAGAAACCGATATGAAGCAAGCTCTGTCAAATCTCAGAATCGGCGATGCTTCTCATTCTTGAAATCGGGCAGATTTTATCGATCAACCTCCGCAACTATGAATTCATTGTTACGGAAAATGAGTAGAAACTTAATTCACCCCTTTACAAAACGAAATAACTCCCTTAATCTAGATTCATAGATTGATTCGTCAATCTAATCTTCGAGTAAACCAACTAAGCACTCATACAGAACCATGACAACCACCTTACAGAGACGCGAGAGCGCAAATCTGTGGGCGCAGTTCTGCAACTGGGTCACCTCCACCGACAACCGCCTTTATGTAGGCTGGTTCGGCGTATTGATGATCCCCACATTG
>NZ_JBNXVP010000060.1:0-32745 GCF_050565645.1 Leptolyngbya sp. AN10 | reverse complement strand
TGCGTTTGAACGATTTTGGTGGCAGGTGTTGAATGCGATCGTACATTTGATCAGTCTCCTGAGTGGCATCTAGTCCTCTTTTCAGGAGTTCAAATCTGTGATCAGGATTCGTGCAGGAGGTCTATTACAAAATTGCGAAATCAAAACAATTCCTCACAAGTTCCTCAAATTTGAGGAATAGTCTTAACACTGCTACCCGAAGGCTCTAATCTGTTCGCTCCAATGCTTTAACAAGTGCGATCGATAACATTTGATTTTATAGGATTCGACATGATGGCTAGTTGCCCCTGCTGTTCTAATCAATTACTCCGTCACATTCGACAAAGTGGAGTGTACTGGCTATGCCGTTCCTGTCATGCAGAGATGCCCAATTTTGAGGAACTTCTCGACAGAACTCCGATTGAGGTAAAACGTCCGTTTGTGTTCGCGGCTCAACCAATTCTGATCCAACAGGTCAAATCGTATCAGAAAAGTTCATCTCAAAAGCTTGCAGCATAGTTTGATTCGTAGAAACTGCCTCAGTATGATTGATTAGGAGAAGTGCTGTGTTAGATATCGACGAAATGAATGCAAAAGAAATCCATAACCTCTTACACCGAAAAGAGTATGGACATCTAGGCTGCTCGTTGAATGGTCATCCCTATGTAATGCCGATGCACTACTACTTTGAAGATTCAGACTTTTATTTATTCACGACCGAAGGAATGAAGACCCAGTACATTGAGCAAAATCCAGAAGTCTGTTTACAGATTGAAGACATTCAAAGTTTCGCTCATTGGCAAAGTGTGATTGTGATGGGACGTGCAGAGCGGCTGACTGAGCAGCAAGAATTCGATCGAGCAATGGAATTGATCAAAGCGCACAATTCAGAACTCTCACCTGCTGTGAGTCGAACTTGGGTCGATGCTTGGGGTCGGGGGAATGTGATCGCAGTCTACCGAATTCACGCTAGCGAAATGACCGGACGCATGACGGATAAAACTGTGGATAAAGCACAGTCTACACCGAGCGCGAAGCTTTCTGTGGATGACTGAACGACATCACTAACACAGCCGTAACCCATAGTAGAATTGTTCCAATATAGTACGGACGTAAGCTGTGGGCGACGTTCGGCAAAATCGGAATCACCCAAGACCAACCATTCACTCCAGTATGAAAGACGATCGCAAGCACTACGCTGCCACGGGTATGCGCCCACAGCCAAGAAAAGAGAAACGAGAGTGCGATCGTATTGAGATAAAACGGCACGATCGGAAGTTGTTGCTGAACTGTTCCTGGAATCAAGAACAAGGGGAGATGCCAGCTTGACCAGATCAGACCCAAAATCAGACTTGACCACAAAGCATTGAATCGAGCTTGCAGCCGTGGCAAGAGATATCCTCGCCAGCCGAGTTCTTCACCCAGCGGTCCACCCATCAGCAGCACTAAGATAAAATTGACCACCACAAGCCACCCGCGCCCCGAAGCTGGAGAATGAGGTAAAGTTCCGCTGAACAGTTCATACAAACCGAGCGCGATCGACATGAGGACTGCCGGGAAGAAAAAGGCGATCGCATACCAGATCCAACGAATGCGCCAATCGTAGGCTCGAATGAGAAACGATCGAACATCAGACCGTCGAGCCGCGAGAACGATCGCGGCGACCGAAGGACCAAAACTGCCTAAAATTCCTAAAATCGCTGAGGCGATTCCTGCACTGGGAAGAACGAGCGTAGAACCCAGCCAGCACAGCCAAGACCAACCAAACGCGATTAGACAATAAAACAGCAAGTCCACCAGATTGAACCGTTGAGTTTGAGGCGATCGCATGATTGAGAATTAATTTATGAGACAACATTCGGACAGGCGCGACCTTTAGCAAAGTCAGTAATATTTGTTAGTGTTGTTTCAGCAATTTGTTCAAGTGCATTCCGGGTAAAAAAACCTTGATGAGCCGTAATCACCACATTCGGAAACGACTGTAACACTTGGAAGGTTTCATCTTGAATAATGGTGTCAGAGCGATCCTCAAAAAATAGATTTTCTTCTTCTTCGTACACATCTGTGCCGAATGACCCGATCGCACCGGATCGAATCGCTTGAATCACGGCGCGAGTGTCGATCAGTCCCCCTCGGCTCGTATTAATTAACATGGCTCCGGGTTTGAGATTTTGCAACGATTCTGCATTAATCAAATGATGCGTTTCTGGCATCAGTGGACAATGTAGCGAAACAATATCAGAGGCAGATAACAGTTCAGATAGTTCCACATACTGAACACCGAGTTTCAAACAATCCGGATTTTGATAGGGATCGTATGCGAGTAAATGACAGCCAAACCCGTTCATAATTTTGGCAAAGCAGTATCCAATTTTCCCAGTTCCGATGATGCCGACGGTACAGCCATGTAGATCAAATCCCAATAAGCCGACCAGCGAGAAATTATCATCACGGGTGCGATTGTAAGCTCGATGCAGCTTGCGATCGAGCATGAGAATCAGCCCGACTGCGTGTTCTGCGACCGCATAGGGTGAATAAGCTGGAACTCGCACTACTGTTAGATTCCGTTGTTTCGCGATCGTCAAATTGACGTTATTAAATCCCGCTGCCCGCAGTGCAATCAGTCGAGTTCCTTGATCTGCCAGTGCATTTAATGTCGGCTCATCTAACTGATCGTGGATAAACACACAAACTGCCGGAAATCCCGCTGCAAGCTTCGCCGTATCTTGGGATAGAGGAACTTCAAAGAAGACCAGTTCATGATGATAGCTCTGATTTGCTGCTTCGAGAAATGAGCGATCGTAGGGCTTCGTACTAAAAACTGCAACTTTCATCGGTTTTAAAGAACGCAATGTTTGAACGTTAGAGCAACTTCTCACGGTATCAGAGAATTCAAGCACAAATCTTGGTGGTAAAACGTTTGTGATCTTCGTGACAGATTTGCTGAACAATGTTGCGACCGGACATTGCCACAATTGGAACTCCTCCGCCTGGTTCTACCCACTGACCGATCATATAAAACCGACGTAACCCTGGAATCGTTTTTGGAATTCCTTCAATCAACAACGGCAACGTTTGTTTCGTGAGCAACCAACCACAGCTTGATCCTTGCCAGTTTCCGGTGTAGCGTTCATAAGTCAGTGGCGTTGCAACATCAACACATTCAATATCGGATTTGATCCCCGGATAGAGTTGTTCTAATTGATCGATGAGTATGCTGGCTTCTTGAATTTCTTCGTGATGATACAGCGATCGACCATAAATGCGCTGCCAATAATCATACGGAGTTGTTAACATCACCGTGATTACAGAGCGACCGGGTGGCGCAAACGATCGATCAAAGCAGTAGTGTTTGACGCTGATTTCAGCATGGGTTTCACCTGCGATCGTGATTGGTCGATCAAGTAAATGTGTCACCCAATGCGGCTCTTGTGAAAAATCACGCTTCACACCGAGCGAGACTTGAAGTTGGGAACGAACTGGTAAATGCCCGTCATACAGCTTACGAAGTGAAGCATCGACGGATTGGTCTCGCAGCAGGTCAAACACTACTCCTCGTCCATCACAGGCAGCAATGACGCGATCGGCATAACATTCTTCATTGCTGTACAATCGAACACCATACGCTTGATGATCTCGAACCAATACTTTCTCAACCTGAGCGCCATATCGAATTGTGCCACCCAGTTCTTGATATCTTTGGGCAATCGAGCGGGCAAACTCCAGCGATCCTCCAATCGGTACACCTGCATTCTGAACGTGTGAATAAGCCAACAATGACATTCCAACTATCACCGGAATCTCTTTCCACGAAAAGAGTTGAGCGATCGCTCGTCGGAGAAATGGATCTGCAAATTGATTAGCGAATTCTTCAGCAGAAATCGATCCCCAGTTCGCTAACGCACCTACAAACGGCAGGAGTTTTAGACTAATCCGCGACCAATCGGCAAGCCCCATCAAACTTCGCGGCTTTTGGTACAACAGAGACATATCAAAGCGCGTGAAGGCGCGAATTCCGTCACAGAAATCTTCGATCAGAAAACAATCGATCGGTGAAAGCGCTGTCAAATGAGCTTCAAGACGATCGGGATCGCTGTAAACAATTAGTGTCTTACCATCGGCTGCAATAATTCGCATGAACTCTTTGTGATGTACAAATTCACGCCCCTGCACTGCTCCTAATTCTTCCCACAGTTGATAAAACGGCTGATCGTTTCCAGACCCAAACAGATAGTAAAGACAGCCATCGAACGTATAGCCTTGGCGTGTCCAAGCCGTACACAAGCCACCGGGTTGATCATGCAGTTCCAGAATTTCAGTCTGATACCCATTCATCTGAGCATAGCATCCGGCTGCTAACCCTGCGATTCCTGCACCGATAATCAAAATGTCGTTAGCCTTGCTCACACTTTGTCTCCTCGCGCCAGTACTATCCTCACCGCGCTGTCTTGGTTCTAGTCCAACATCGTTTTATGTAACTATCACTCGCCGTTAAGCTACAAAAGGCGGAGACGGCTCCGAACCTCCTGCATTATCGCCGTCTGCTTACAGTGGCTTTGAAAAGATCAGACCGTCTCTAATTCATTGAGATTTTCCCTTACTTTACAGAAATGGTAAAAGCATAGTGATAACCTTTGTGCTGCGATAGCATCTCCAGCGTATAAACCCCAGTTCGCGGAACTCGACCTGTCCAATTGATTTGGCTCTCCTGTGGGTTTAGCAACAGTTCTCCCTCTGGAGCGAGAACAAAGGGCAAAATACCGCGTGTGTTTGAGAGCGTGAGTGTTGCTCCCTCAGTTAACGGCAAGCGGTAAAGATGACTTCCAGATCCTACAAATCGATCGGCGATCGCAGCCGTACCACCCTTTGCATCAAATCTTACCATCTCAACTTTTTCATTACAGCTACTCTGAGTTTGTTGTTTTGGAATCCAGCCCGTCAAGGGCTTCTGAATCAGAAACCAACCATTCTGCTCCATTCCCACAGTTACGAATGAATGATTGTCGAGTTGACCAACAATTCGACTCGGATCATTGGCAGCAAAATAGACTGAGAGAGACGGATTAGAAGTATCAACCTCTGCCATTGTGATCGTGCAACTCAGTCGCTCTCGAAAAACATCTGCTGAAGTCGTACTAGATGCTGGTGCAATCTCAGTCGAGGTAGAAACTGAGCTAGGTTGAGAAAACCGCCAAATTGCGTAGCCGATTCCACTAAGCGAGGCAAGACTGAGGATACTTGCACCAACCACGATCGGAGATTTAAGTGACATTATTTGATACCTCCTTGATGAACAAGGGTTGAATCAATCTTGAAATGTAAGGATCACGGTCTGAATCAGCCAAATCAGCCAAACCAATGTGTTGCAGGTTGTCCAGACGGTTGTTCAGGAATATATTGCTCAATCTTTTGTTGATTTTGGCTCAGAACTTCTTGAATGCCCTGGCGAATCACATACTCAAAACAAGATTGGTGATCATGACAGTAAGGTGCATAGTCTGGGTGAACGATCGCGGATTCACTCTCCTCGATCGTCATAAAAACGTTTGGTACTCGGTTTAGAATCCAAACCAGTAACTCTTGCCGTAAATCAGGATGAGCAAAAGCTTGTTGAAAAGGGTGATTCGGGTATTGTTCTAAGGTTCTCTCGATCTCTTGGGCAATGGAGTGTTGTGTGATGTTAACAATCATTTTCGACATAGAATTCACCTCATCTCAGATACAGAAAGAACGTTTGGCAAAGCAGTAAAAGTGCATTCATTGAAATTATCTTGCACTGACAGTACCGACTCTTCTTTTGACGATATCGCGCAGTTGTGAGGAAGATGTGAAGAATAAAGTTTGAGCATGAATATCCTCACAACTTTCTCATAATCTTCCTCTACAACGATGTCATGGTACACAGCGGTGAAAGCATCTGGAGAGTACGAGTTTATGAATCATTCAGTCGTTCAACCTTGGCATATTTCTGACCAAGATTTTCCCAGCCACGAGAGTTCAACCCAAAAGCTTCAATTTCTGCTGAATTACGCTGTACTTGCTCCTTCTGGACACAATACTCAACCGTGGAAATTCAGGCTGCAATCCGAAACATTAGAGCTATGGGCAGATCTTTCACGTGCATTACCTCGTGTTGATCCGAATCATCGAGAACTCATCATCAGTTGTGGTGCAGCCTTAATGAATTTACGCCTTGCACTGCATCACTTTGGTTACTGTGGAGAGATTCAACTACTGCCTGATCCAACCCAGCCAACTCTACTCGCTCAGATTCAATTAGGAGATTGGGGGCACGAGAACACAGAAGACAGAACCCTGTTTGATGCAATTCAAAAGCGCCACACGAACCGACAGCCGTTTCAAGATTGGGACATTTCTGAAACTGTGTTGAAGTGGTTGCAGAACAGTGCAGTTGAGGAAGGTACTTGGCTTCATCTCATTCAGAGTGAGGAGGAACGATCGCACATTCTAGGCTTCGTCAATCTCGCTGATCACCTACAGATGAGTGATCCACATATCCGCCAGGAACTTGCAGATTGGATGCACTCCAGCCATCATCCAAATCATGATGGACTTCCTGCTTATGCTTTGGGCGTACCGGAACAATTTGATTTTCTCACAACTGTTCTTTCCTGGCTGACCCGCTTCTTTGATTTGGGAAACCGCATTGCTCAACAAGATGAAACACTGTTGCAGAGTGCTTCTACGATCGCAGTGTTAGGAACCGATGGAGATACTTCAGAACACTGGTTGAGAGCAGGACAAGCTCTGGAGAAAGTCTTGCTCCGCGCTCAGAGCTTGGGCATTGTTGCTTCATTTTTTAACGCACCCATTCAGATGGCAGATGTACGATCGCAATTACAACAGAGTCTAAACCGCGAAGGATATCCACAGGTTCTGCTCCGACTCGGATATGCTCAACCGACTCAATCCACTCCTCGACGCAGCAGCCACGATGTTCTGTTTTAGTCTACAGCGATCACAATCGTGCAGCAGACTAAATGAAAAGATGCAGCTCAGATTTTGGGGTGCAAAAAGTCTCAGAGGAAGAAGTTTTGCAAGCGCTTCTCAATTAAGTCCCAGTCAGCTCTGATCTCGCTTCGTAACGATCTATTTGAGAAGTCTAAAGTTGACTAAGAAATGTATAAATCAAAGGCAGCTTTGTGAAGGGGGCTTCGACTGGCATTTTATTAAACTGCAATTCTCTTACCGCAATCTGATGGATTGTGAAATCTCGAAATACTGCCTAAGCGTGACTGGTTTACCGAGGGCTAAATTTTGGGAAGAAAGTCAGTTGTATCAACATTCTTTTGGAAACTGCATGAGACGATCGGCGATTTCTTCCCAAACGGCACAGGACATTCCAACTTGAGTTTCGGTGTATCGAACCATCCATTCACTCGCATAGAGATATTGATTCAAAGCTTGTGCTTCTGTTTGCGATAACTCAATCAGTCTGGGGTTGAACTGACCTTCAAACCAGGATTGAGTCACTTGCTGAGTAAAAACTCGACTCAATTCACAAGCGTGTGGGTCGGATGTCATCTCAGGACAGATTCGATGTTTTAGCTTCGCAACAATGTTTCGAGCATGAGCGAGAGCTTGCTTTAACGTATTGGAAAGCATCAAAGCAGGAGTGCGATCTGTCCCGCGAGCATGAGCATGAGCCAAGGCAATGGCGCGTTCTAGAACAAGCGCAAGTGCAGCGGCTCGTTTTGCCGCAGGGTGAGAGGGTTCCTCTGATCGGTCGGCAACAAGAGTTGCCCAGGCGAATAGCGCTTGTAATTTTTGAGTCTGAGGCAGTGCTTGGGCTGCTTGCTCTATCATGCACAGCAGTTCATCGGCTTCGGTGGTTTGCAGTTCTGATACTGAGAATAGCGTGTCTACCTGCCAAGGAAAAATCGAAGCCTGAGAAGAATCTGTATAAGTGATATTCATACAGTGCGTCCACAAAATCATCAGTTTGACAAGTCATGGCAAATCTTGCCTGCTTACGATCGAGTTTAATGAAAAAGTGTGAGGAATTTGTGAAGATCCGCTCGGTCAAAATTTGCGAGCTTTTCTAACCGCCCAATCCGCGTAAACGAGCATAAGCATCTGCGGCAAACCCAGCACCTTGTTCGTCGCAGGTATTGATCAACCGAATTGAACTCTCTTCGATCAGCTTGTCGAAGCTTAGAACAAAGTCACCGGGAACGCCGAAGATATGATGCACCCCATAGTCATAGAGCCGCTGAATTAAGTAAGCTCCGATCGACTGTGTGATTGCCATATACTTTCTCCTGATTGAACCGAAAGCGTGTTGCTTCAATTGCTTCAGTATCTCTAAACAGAAATTACAAAGTTGATTGATTGCCCAGTGCATTCAGCATTTGTAGAACTCGCTGCTTGAAGAGTCGTCCGTAGCGCGATGAACCACTAATGCGCCGCCCCACAAAGTAGATTGAACCTTGATCGTTCCCATTCAGCACTGCGGCATCAAGCGGCATATTTAGATAATTTCCACTATGACGATTGTGCAATCGAATGCCTAAAACTGGAACAATCCAATCGGTTTCCAGAAACAATCGATCCCAGTCGGCATTTGTCGTTTGAGACGCAATACGATCGGAGTCTTGTCCGCTCCAGCGTCGTCGGTATTCTTCCAGAATCGGATGCGCGATCGCATGGTCACGAATGTACTCAATCAAATGTTTGTAAGCAGAACGGAAAGTGGTTTGAATTAAGCCGCGTCCTCGGAACTTAAAGAAGTCTGCTTCGTGAATGATCGTTTGCTGGTTTGGATCAGTCGGAAAACCTTCAGGATATCGATCGCCTCGCCATCGGGTGTCAGTTGTATTGCGAACACGATCGCTCAGTGGCAAACTACCATGTGCGCCCAAAAAGTCCGGGTTGTTAAACAAGTCGAATGCTGTTCGATTGCTACTGCTGGTGTTGTATGAGCGCTTCACATCGGGAATCACATCAAACGCATAAGCGATGCCTGGATGTCCACGGCGACCGACTCCTTCACGACGCGGCATCAGATCACCCGTTTCATTGATCATAATGGCAATCAAACTGAGGAACTGGAACAGATTAATCGAAGGCGTTGCAAACATATCTGCCAATTGATCCCAAATCTGAACGAATCTACGCTTCACAGTCGCAATGTCCCGCCGTTCACCGAGCCGCTTACCTCGCCAGTGATCCCGATCCGCCATTTGTGCATTAAACCAGTCTACAAAGTCTGATCCGGTCGTGCGCTGAAAGTAATCATTGATCTCGGTGCTATTGTGAAATGAGATCGAAGAGACTCGCGTAACAAATTCAGGAGTCACATCGGTTGCTGTTCCTGGTGTGATGGGAGTTGGGGTTGGTGGGATTGGGGTCGGAATTGCTCCGCCTGCGGTGGGGGGTGGGGAAGCTCCGGCAGCAATTAAAGCCGCTTCAGTTTGAGCGCCTACAATTCCATCGACTGTTAACCCTCGATTGCGCTGAAAGTCTCGTACCGCTTGACGAGTGCGCGAACCATTCACCCCATCAACGACTAATCCTGCATTGTTAACTTGATTCAGCGAAGACTGTACCCATTGAATGTAAACAGGACTTCTGCGATCGACACTCTGACTAGGTGTAACTGGGGGTGAGATCGGTGTTCCGCCACCAGAAGTTGGAGGTGGGGAAGCTCCGGCAGCAATCAGAACCGCTTCAGTTTGAGCGCCTACAATTCCATCTGCTGTTAACCCTCGACTGCGCTGAAAATTCCGAACGGCTTCACGAGTCCGAGAACCATTTACACCATCGACCGTAAGCCCAGCATTGTTCACTTGATTTAGAGAGGATTGTACCCATTGAATATAAGCAGGACTTCGACGATCGACACCGCTACTAGGCGTAACAGGGGGTGTTGTCCTTGGGCTGGTTGGTGTGCCCACTAATCCATGCTCTTGTAAGTGCAATAGATAGCGCGTTGGATTGAGAATGTTCGACGGACGGGCTGCATCTTTGCTCCATCGGGAATTGCTGCGAGTTCCAGGGATATAGGTTTCAAAGTGAATCATTGTACTGCCGCCTGGATTGCGACCGACATAGCCGATGGTCTGTCCTGCTCGCACTCGTGAACCCACTCTAAGTCCAGTGCGTTGCAGCGAATCGGGTGCAACTTCGCCATAGTTCACAACCACATTAGAATGAGCCACAAACAGCGCGTTTGTCGTCTTGTTTTCACCACAGCAGAACGGATAGAAATGTACGATTTCGCCATCCTCGATCGCGACCACTGGATCGCCAAAGTTAGCAAACAAATCGATACCCAAATGATAGCGTTGTCCATTTGATCGATCGGCAAGCCAGCGTCGTCCACCCTGACCCACTGTAGTTCCATCGTCAGCGGTGTAGCTCACAGTACGACCTCGACTGCTATTTGTGATGATGGGCCAATAGCTTCCCGCAGGTGGAAGGGGCGCAAACGGAACTGGATTGCTCGACGGAACCGCCATTGGTGCTTTGGTTGGAGTCATCGGCGGCGGATTGCTTTCGTAGAGGTCAGCAATGGCTTCGTCTTCGTTGTCGTCGTCGATGCCTAGTGTTTCATCCCAGGTTTCACGATCGTTAAACTGTTCTGCTGTTTCTGCGATCGTACCTTTGCGGAGTCGTAAAACAACTTGATTTGGAGGCATGATTCCGCGAACATCAAGAATGCGACGGGCATAGTTTTGTTTGGCTCTGTGTGGTAGATTTCCTGCTTCAACCACTACGCCGTAATAGCCAGGACGCATTGTTTCTAATGTCCAGCCTTGGATTGTTGCTTGAGCAGGGAGCAGCAATTGATCCGAGGCGAGAAAGGCAGCGTGAACATAGCGATCGCCTGGAAGATAACGCAGCAAAATGTCACCCGGACGCAATCGACGAGCTACCACACCACCGGGGACTGCGATCGCATCAAAGCGTTGTAAGAATTGCGGATTGATTGAAGCAACGGTTGGACGGGCAAACATCAGGTACAACTCGCGCAGTGACCCAACTGTGGGTACTCCAATGCGCTCTAAAGTTCGATCGAAGTGTTGGTGAACGGGCATTCGTTCTTCTAAGGTGCTTTCAACGGTTTCTAGCCATTCATTCGGTAATGTAGTTTCATTAAAAGTCGTTTTCATCGCAGTTCTCCCAATGTCGGTGAATCGATCGAGGTTTTTCTGGGACAGTGGCTCTAAAAAATCACGAGTTGCATCCAAAGCCGCATCCATGTTGAGTTGTCCGCTACCAATGCGGTAAATTTCATTGCCTTGAGCATCGATCGGAGTGGTGCTACTTAAAAGCAGATTTAACGTATCTTTGTTGGTTAATTTTTTGCCGTACTGCTGGGCAAGCTCGAACATGAGCGCGACTGTACCGACAACATGGGGAGCCGCCATGCTTGTACCAGATTTACGAATCAGCAAAGGAGCATCGGAGTTAGAATGCTGCGATCGAGATTTCGCGGCTAGCACTCGCACCCCTGGAGCAATTAGATTCGGCTTAAAGCGATCGCCGCCGCGTGTCGGTCCAGAACTACTAAATTGCCCAAGCGGATGAGTGGGATCATGAGCATCGTAAGCACCGACTGCGATCGTGCGAAATCCATTGCAGATTGAGCCTGTCGTACTCAGAGGCACAACATATTGATTCTCAAACTGGGATTGACAGTGCGGACAAGTTGCATCTCGTTCGATCCAGATGTTGAAGCGACCATCGACCACATCAATCCCGGCTAAGATCACCGTCCATTCTCCAGCAGGTGCGCCAGAGTCGATGTAGATGTGGCAATTGTTATCGAGATTGTTGGGTTCGCGAGCGCGGTGATAGAGTTTGCACACGACTTGATTGTGAATGGAAAGCGTAGCTTGATCATTTAGTCCCGTTTGCTTGGTGATAAGACCATTCGGAGCACGAACTGCGATCGACAATACATCCCGTCCCGAATACCAAATTTCCATTTCGTTCGGGGTCACATCCGCTTCACTCACCATAAACGCGATCGTCAAAGTTTGTCCGGGTAATACTCGTCCAGAAGTATGCGCCATGCGATCGAAATAGTTTCCAGTACTTTGTACGATCGCGCATCCAGAACGTGATGTCACGATTTGATCAAAACCTTGCTCCACCAGTGATGATCCGTCATGCGGTCCCATTTGTCGTCCCATGCTGAAATTCATCACCACAGGACGATCTTGAGCCGTTCTCAGCACAAAATCGACTGCCTCTAGAACTGCAACCGAGCTTCCTAGATTCGTTTGCGAAGGCAAGCTACGATTATGTAAATGAACAAACACTAAATCCGCTTCTGGTGCAACTCCTAAAGGTTCACCCGCCCTGCCATTTCCGGCTGCAATATCGAGGACGTGAGTTCCATGTGTTCCAATTCCAGCCGGATCAGAACGATAAAAGTAGTAGCCGAGTGTTGCTGCTGGATTAGCAGTTTTTAAGGCTCGATCGATCTCTTCAGCCGTATGAATCACACCGTAACCGTACCGATTCGGACATGTAGATTGATAAGGAGCGCTCTGATCCCAAAGTGCCAGCAATCGAGTTGAACCGTCCGCATGGCGAAAGTTTGGATGCGTGAAGTCACATCCCCAATCAACTACGCCCACCACAACGTTTTTTCCCGTCAAGTGATAGTCCTGCGGACGACGATCATCCGTTGCGATCGCAGAACTATAAAGCATTTCTGCATCCAGTGGCACATCATCATCTGATGTCAGCAGCATGGGTGCTTTCATGCTTTCGACGGTTTCATCATTACGAATTGACACGATCGCGCCGCGTGGCAATCGGCAAGTTGCAATGTTGCCAAACTGCGTCACGACTCGCACATTTGGCGGAATTTGGTCAGGTCGATGCAGCCGAATAATGACTTCGACTTCATCGCTGGCATCTCCTTCTGTTAGTTCCCAGAGCGCCGCTTCCATAGTTGCCTTCCCCAACTTCGGAATTGAGAATGAATGTGTTTATTAGCTCCAGAGCGATGATGACGCGATCGCTTTCTCCAGGATTTTCTAACTCTCCAGAACAAGCAACGCAGCCAGTGAAAGATCGATCGTCGTCTCGGTTTTTGAGCCTGTCGCACTTCACGCAGCAGCATTAAGAGTTCTGCACAAGTTGCTTGTGTGCAGGATTGAGCCGTTTGCGCCTCAATTTGATCGAGCCGACGACTGATCTGTTCTAGCTGTGCGATCGCACGTTCAGCAGTTTGGTGTGATGTCCGGGCAGATTGCTCGATCGTTTCTTGAAACTGACGTTGCTGTTCGGCTTCAGCGGCAAACGCGATCGCTTCTAGTCGCGCAAGCTCGCTCACTAGCAGAATGCTTCCGGATGACAAGCCCGTTGCCATCAGTACAGCGCCCCACTGTGTAGTTTGCACAGTTCCTAATCCGGCTCTTTCCGCTAAGAGTCTGCCAACAATGAATGCTTGAATCAATTGAGTTGAGGTTGTTGGCATGACTTGCTTCACCTGAGTTCGGCAGCGATCGCTTCATGATTGATTGAGGAAGCCCCCTAAATTTTCCAAGAGTGCGACTGTGTATCTATCCCTTCGTTTTCGTCGGATTGTGCCCTCTCCAATCCCGCCTTCTAAGAAACTTTGAAGCAAGAAAGCGATCTTGAATTCTATAGCAGTAGAAGTTTAGATTAGAACATCCTCGGAGTCGCCCCCAAACCCCCAATTCTGGGGGCTTAAGACTCTTGCTCCCCCAAAGTTGGGGGCTGGGGGGCTTCCTAGAAGTGTCCTAACTCAAATAAGTACGGCTATAGAAATTCTTCTTCCTCAAAGTCCCCCAAATTTGGGGGATTTAGGGGGCATTAGCCGATACAACCGAAGCGAAAACCGTTTCAGATTCTTAGAATCCTCTAACACAAAGATTTAGAGGGCACACATCCGATCGAACAACATCAATTCATATTCTAGAGTCCGCCAGAAGCCAGCAGGACTAGAAGCAGCGATGTTGTATCTAATCCACCAGACGAAGGTTGACCCGGATTATTCGACTGTTGTTGCTGTTGCTGCATCATCATTAACAAGACCACGAGCATCATCGAGTTATCACCCATGCCGCCAGACGAACTAGAACGTCCCCCCTTACCAATACTCCGCCCCATTGACATGAAAAGCACGATCGGTAAAATATCCATTCGTGAATTCACACCAGACACCACATTCACACCAGGAGCATTCGGATCAGTCGTGGTTGTAAGGACTGGGGGTGCATCTCCTCCAGGAGTAATTGTCAGCCGCTGACGTTGCACATCAAACGATCGGGGCAAAATCGTAGAAATCAGCGACAACTGACGCAAACTTGCAAGATCGCTATTAACTTTCTTCAGTTGACTTTCAACATCGCCAATCTCTTCTTTCGTACTATTAACTTCACGCGCTAACTGCTTGTCTCTTGCCCGTCCCGCTTCAGCTTCACGCTTTAACTGTACAGCAGCCCCACTCCGACCATTAGAGCTAGGAGCAGGCTGGGGTCGCCAAGCATTTCCAGACGTGCGGACTCCACGAGGCGATCGCCGTCGTCTCGGTCGTCGTCGTGCCTCACCATACTGAAGATCTTCAAAGTCGGACTCGTAATCGCTCTCATCATATTCGTCGTAGGTTTCAACCATTTCATCCAGCATTTTTGGGTTCCTCTGTTTTGGATTGAGTAGAATTTGCTTTGCGCTTTAGTCGTTGCTGCGCGGCAGTTTGAGCAGTTCTGACCGCTGGAAGTATCCATTTGCGAAACATCGATCGCTCAGGCAGAATGCTTCCCGGTTTGCCTCTGCCTCGACACTCCGGACAGTCTGCATCTTGTCCCCAGCAGAGATAGCACGCTCCCAAAGCAGCAGCGAGTTGATCATTCTGCGTTTCCAGTTCTTCGAGTTGCCACTGCATCTCCTCGATCGTTCGTTGCATTCGTTCAAATCGGGCACGTAATCGATCGACTGTGCGGCGGCGCGATTGTCGATCGTTGTCTTCTGGATCAAGTTCGTCCTCGTTCTCTTCGCTTTCATTGTTAGAAAACGCTTGCGAAACGAGCATTCGCGTCATTGGATCAAGATCACCGTTCTCGTTGAGCAGTTCTTCGACGCTGGACTGTCCGCCCTGTCCAAGCAGCAGATTCATCAAGACTTGATTCATGTCGCTCATTCCGCACCTCGTTGACTGATCTGAAGTGGGCTTTCAGTCCTAGTCGTCGTTGTCTTGAAAGTCGTCCAGCATTTCATAGAAAAACTCGTCAAATTCAAGCAGTTCCGCGTCTTCATCCCAGCTTTCGTCACTTTCGTCGGTACTTTCATCCTCTTCATCCCAGCTTTCATCGGAGGACGTAAACAGAGATTCATTCGCTTGATAAAAGCTTTCGAGCAGATAATGAGCGCGGACATCGGGATTTGCTGGATCAAAACCGTTTGCCTCTGCAAAGCTCTCGTCGAGCATTTCGTACTCCTCAGCCGCACGAGTCGCAAACGTTCCTAGTGCTGCCAAGATCGACTGAATCGGAACAGATTGTCCACCGACGCGGACGCTGCCTGATCCAGTCCCTAATGACCTTAGAATTGCCTGCTGAGTTTGAGGCTGTGCCAACAGTGCGGCGAATTGTCCCCTTGCTCCTCGTTG
This sequence comes from Leptolyngbya sp. AN10, assembly GCF_050565645.1. Classification (NCBI taxonomy): domain Bacteria; kingdom Bacillati; phylum Cyanobacteriota; class Cyanophyceae; order Leptolyngbyales; family Leptolyngbyaceae; genus Leptolyngbya; species Leptolyngbya sp. AN10. Next base: position 17,153 of record NZ_JBNXVP010000060.1, on the reverse strand, counting down.
CCCACCTGCAAGCGCCCCCATTGCCGTTTGCCCGAACTGTCCGATCAATCCTGCTGTACCGCCCCTACGACCGAGTGCGCCCAGAGCTTGCCCCCCCATTTGTTGAGCGATGCTTGCGGGTGTTGCACCCGGTCGCGGACGGTAAGTCGCACCACCCAATGCACCTCCTGCGATCGCACCTCCGATCGCGCCAAAGGGTCCAAGTGCTGCACCTGTGGTTGCACCTGACAGCGCTCCAGAAACAATTCCCGGTGCGCGGCGACCCACTTCCTGTCCAAACTGACCCAGCGATCGTCCGATGCTGCGAAAGAAGTTTTCAGCATCTTCGGGCGACATTTCTGGGAAAGTCTCAGTCAGCAGCGATTCAAGCTCCTCGGTGGGTAAATAGCGATATTGGGGAGTTAAAAACTGGCGGGTTGCATAGTAAGAATCGGTTGATTCATCATAGGGTGTGAATCGAATATTAGACATCACAGTTCCCTCTTTGATAGTCGTCTCCTAGTCATCAAACTGCTTGAATTTCACACTGATCAACAATCAGTGCGGGAAGCATCAATCGGTTAAACGAAGAGCAATATTGTGCAGCGATCGCGCTTCGTGACTTGCGTTTCTTTTAGTAATTGGGGGTCTAGTCTAAAAAACTGCGATCGACGCATTACGCAGCAAAAAGATCTAACCTTCTTTGTTGCTTCTATTATCTGTGACAAATCTGAGCCTGTTGCTGTATGTTCGAGATTCTTAATAACCAATACTTCAGATTAATGTTAAGCAACAATCGTGCTGGGATGATGAGAAGCGGGAGCTAGTCTCCCACCGATTAGTAAGATTGAAAAGGAGCGCGATTGATGCGGTCTAGATACTGATTCACTTTTTCATCATGCTCATCAGGAAGCCAATTCATTGGTTTCATCGTACAGACCTCTTGATTTGTATCGGATGTGCTATTTTGCTATATCCACTGTACAAAGTTTTCAGCGATCGCTGAGAGAAGTCGGAGAATCTTGATGCTTGTTCTCAAAAGTTCATTAGACACACAGTAATAGACCTGTAAACAGCGATCGAGCGTTAAGATACTCTACGGTCGTAAGGAATTGTTGAGACGTAATTTTGATGATCTCTGTTAAATCGAATTCTAAAGACTCACAGTTTTGTCGTTACAGCAACATCGCTGCCTGATTCTGTCCGTACCATTGCTGATGAGGCTCAATGTTAAAAATTAACTCAGAACCTTGATAGTCACTTACAAACTTACTAAAGTGAAATTAAGCATTTTGTCAGCGATTTTGGGGGAATGTAAACATGCAGAAGCCAACTGCGCTGAACATTACAGCCGTTGAAGCTGGATCATAACAATCCATCGAATTCATCTAGATTTACTTGGTTTTATAAAGATTTGTCATCGCAGAGCCTTGCTAATCTGCAATGACAAATCTTCGGAGAATCGCTTTTCTCTTCACCTACAAAAGCGACAAGTTAGATAAAGATTATCAAAGCTATGAAACATCGAGAAGGAACTCTTGCTGGATGGCAGGAGATAGAACTGTATTATCAAAGTTGGCATCCTGATGAGCCGAGTCAAGCAGTCGTCACGCTAGTTCATGGGTTGGGTGGACATAGTGATACGTTTGAGAATGTGGTGGAGTATTTAGTGCCGCAAGGCTATGAAGTCTATGCCTTTGATTTGCGGGGGCATGGACTTTCAGACGGACAACGAGGACATATCAATGCGTGGGCGGAGTTTCGGGAAGACTTACGCCTCTTTTTACGCTTTGTACGATCGCAGCGAACGAGTTGCCCAATCATTCTATGGGGACACAGTTTAGGCGGCACGATTGTCCTTGATTATGTTCTACGATCGCCCGATGAAATTCAAGGTTTAATTGTGACTGCACCTGCACTGGGGAAAGTGAATGTTTCGCCCGTGAAGTTAACGATCGGAAGATTGTTGTCGCGGATTGCTCCAAGATTTAGCCTGCACTTGGGGATTGGGCATCAGCTTGGATCGCGCGATCAAAAAGTTGTAGAACGTTATGTCCAAGATCCGCTGCGGCATGATTATGGGAGCGCCCGACTTGCGACTGAGTATTTTGCGACGGTTCGCTGGATTTATCATCATGCGGCTGAGTTAACCATTCCACTGTTGATTATGCACGGAAGTAGCGATCGCGTTACTTTGCCTGAAGGAAGTCGAGAATTCTTTCAGCGGGTTATTTTTACAGATAAAGAGCATCGAGAATATCCAGGGAACTATCACGATTTGTATGTTGATTCGGACTATGAACTGGTATTTTCGGATCTAGAAAGTTGGTTAAAACGGCACTTGATCGATGCAGATACTTGTGAGCCGTTGTTATTTGAGACTTGAGCATCATTCACCTATGGAGGAGAAGAATTGAATTCTTCTTACGATCGATGTTTGAAGTTAAGGAAGCGCAACAGAACCACCAATCATCATTGTTGGGACGAACGTTACCCTCATTGTTAGAAGAAGCTTGCAAGCTGCGTCCAAATGCCGCTGCATTGAATCAATGGACAGACTCAGGATGGCAATCGATCTCGAATCAAACTTTTCGGACAAAGGCGGAAACCTTGGCGTTGGGATTGTTAGAGTTGGGATTGGTGCAGGGCGATCGAGTGGCATTGTTAATGCCGAGCGATGTTAATTTTGCGATCGCGGATATGGGTTGTTTAATGGCTAGTTTGGTTGATGTGCCGATTGATCTGACTCAAACATTGGAGACGATTGTTTTAGTATTACAACAGAGTGGATCAAAGGCATTAATCGTTGCGAATTTGGATTTACTACAGCAGGTTTTACCTTATTTAGAGCAAGTAGCAGAATTGAGGTATATTCTTTTGGCAGAAGTGCCGGAAGATTGGCGATCGAACAATCCGCAGCGGATTTACTCGATCGATCAAGTGAGCCAGATTGCTGCCAGTCGAGTGCCGGAACTTTATCGAACATCTCCCCAAGATTTAGCAACACTCGTTTATGTTCCTGAAGGCAATGGACAATGGCTCGGAGTGATGCTTACGCATGAGAATCTTTCGGGGAATGCCTTAGCTGCATTTGCAAGCTTATCGCGGCTGCATTGGGGAGCAGCGGATATTGTTCTTTCGTTTCTACCCTTAACCCATGTGTTTGCTCGATGCTTGATGTATGGGCATTTCTACTACGGACATACCATTTATTTTTCGAGTGCAAATCGGGTATTTAAGCATCTAAAAGAAGTTCAGCCAACAATTTTCGCAACTGTGCCGCTTCTGTTAGAAAAGCTTTATAGCAAAACAATGGAACAGGCAGAGCGGTTAACTTCCAGGCGAGAACGAATTGCGTTTGCATTGATGCTATGGTTTGCAAAACGGCATCAGTTAGGACAATCAAGAACCGATGCGCTGTTGCAGAAATTTGTGACTCGGTTTGGATTGTCACAGTGGCGATCGCTGTTTGGCGATCGATTAAAGTATGTGCTGTGTGGTGGGGCAGCTTTGAAATCAGAATTAGTCACGGTGTTTGCAGCAGCAGGCATTGATATCTATCAAGGCTATGGGTTGACACAGACAAGTGCGATTGTGAGTTGTAATCGCGATCGTGCAAATCGGGCTGGAACTGTGGGGAAATTGCTCGAAGGAGTGGAAATTGCGATCGCGCCTGATCAAGAGATTCTAGTGGGGGGAGCGTATGTGATGCGCGGTTATTACCAAGATTCCGAAGCGACTAAGAGTGCGATCGATGAAGAAGGCTGGCTACATACTGGGGATTTGGGTGTATTTACGAAAGATGGATTTTTGCAGGTCACAGGACAAAAGAAAGCACTGTTTAAGTTAGCCAGTGGAAAGTATATTGCACCGCGTTCGATCGAGGCGCGATTAAAAGCATCGCCGTGGGTGAAAGATGCGATCGTAGTAGGAGCAGGACAAAAGGTTTGTGGGGCGTTGATTGTTCCAAACTTTGAAACATTGCGAGATTTGGAGCTAGAAGGCGATGAAACCACATTGCTGAATCACCCTTGTCTAAGAGCGGTGTATCAATTGATCGTTGATGAAGCGAACTGTCATCAGCCTTACTGGGGGGCTGTGAAGCGATTTCGATTGATCAATGAAACTACGAGCACGCAAGCGTGTGCCAGAGGCATCGGAACTAATCTAATAAAAGAAATTCATCTGTTGTACAGTGAAGGTAAGACTCCGCTACAAGATTCTTCAGACTTCGATCTTCAAGAATTGGAATGTCCAATTCTTCCTGTTAAAGCCTGTCCAACCTTTGCTCAATCGCTTCATCCTCGGTTTACCACCTCATAGCAGAGAGGATTGTGAAAGTATGTTTAAACCATTTCAAACCGTCGCAGTATTAGGTGCAGGTGTGATGGGCAGTCAAATCGCGGCACACCTCGCGAATGTGGGGCTAACGGTTCATCTATTGGACATTGCTTCTCAGACTGGATTAAAGAATGATCTAATTGAAGGTGCATGGAAAAAAGCGCTGAAACTATCGCCGCCAATTCTATTCACAGAAAAAGTTGCAAGGCGAATCAAACTTGGCAACTTTGATGAACACTTCGATCGACTCCGCCAAGTGGATTGGGTGATCGAAGCAGTTGTCGAAGATTTACAGATTAAGCAGCAGTTGATGGAACGCTTAGAAACCGTCATTCAGCCTGAGACGATTGTTTCTACTAACACCAGCGGGATTCCGATTCGATGGATTGCAAAAGGTCAATCGGAGTCATTCCGCAAGCGATTTTTAGGAACTCACTTTTTTAATCCTCCCCGTTATCTAAAGTTACTGGAACTCATTCCAACTCAAGACACAGATTCATCGGTTCTCGATCGCATGAAATGGTTTGGTGAGTTGTACTTAGGAAAGGGCGTAGTCATTGCTAAAGATACACCAAACTTCATTGCAAACCGGATTGGCATATTTGTGACTCTGTTGGGCATCAAAGCGTGGATTGAGCAAGGTTACTCGATCGAGGAAATTGATACGTTAACCGGAACGCTGATCGGTAGACCAAAATCGGCAACGTTTCGGACAGCGGATTTAGTCGGGTTAGATACCTTGGTCGCTGTTGCTGATCATCTTTATCAAGCTGCACCAAACGATGAACATCGTGAGATTTTTCAAGTTCCGGATGTGTTGCGAAAAATGGTAGCAAGCGGAATGTTAGGTGCAAAAACTGGACAGGGATTCTATAAAAAGCAACAGGGACAGATTTTATCGATCAATCCGAAGACATTCACCTATGAAGCCGCGCAACCTCTGAATTTAGGTGAACTCGATCAGATTGCAGCTTTACCACTGCGCGATCGTATCCGAACGCTTTATGCCACTCCTGGACGAGCAGGTGATTTCTTCCGGCAAACAACATTGGAAATGCTGAACTATAGCGCCCATCGGGTTCCAGAAATTGCAGATGATCCACAAGATATCGATCGAGCAATGCGCTGGGGATTTGGTTGGGACATGGGAGTATTTGAGCTTTGGGATGTTCTAGAAACGGTGGTCACTGATGAGATGAACCTCCCGACTTGGGTTAAATCTTCCTGTTATTCAACTGTCAGTGTTGAGGAAAAAGTAGTTTGGCAAAATGCTGAAGCTGCTTTGTTAGATATGGATGAAGGTGTGTTGCTGTATGAATTTCGATCGAAAGGAAATACTTTAAGCAACAAAGTGCTAGAAGGATTTACAGCAGCATTATCGATTCTAGAAACGAGCGACTACAAAGGCTTAGTGATCGGGAACAAGAGTGATCACTTCTCAGGTGGTGCAAACCTAGCAGAAATGGCAATGATGGCACAGTCCAAAGATGGAAGTGCGATCGCAACTCTCATTTTAGAGTTCCAACAATTGCTTCAGCGGATTCATTATTCACCGAAACCGATCATCGCAGCGATTCAGGGTCGTGTGCTGGGAGGGGGTTGTGAGTTAGTCATGGCTTGTCCGAAAGTCGTTGCAGCGGCTGAGACCTACATCGGACTGGTAGAAGTGGGTGTGGGACTGATTCCGGGTGCAGGTGGACTGATGCGAATGGCAAGTCGAGCCGCAGAACGAGCCGCAACCGAAACGCCCAGCCATGTTTTGCCTTTCTTGAGAACTGCATTTGAAACGATCGCGACTGCCAAAGTTTCGACCAGTGCAGCCGAGGCGCAAATACTCGGATTCTTGCCTTATGATGCTCGCATTTTAATCAATGGGGAACCTCGATTGGAAGTAGCAAAAGCAGAGGTATTACACCTCGATCTCATTGGTTACAGACCTCCTTCCAACCCTTCGATTTTCGTGTTGGGACAGTCAGGACGAGCGGCACTAGAACAGCTTGCTTATGTATACGAACAAGGCGGATTTGCGAGTGCATACGATCGATATCTAGCATCTCGAATCGCATTTGTATTAACGGGTGGAGAACTAACTGCGCCTGCATTAGTCTCTGAGGATTACTTACTGCAACTTGAACGAGAATCGTTTGTGCCGCTGTTAAGTCAAGAAAAAACTCAAGCACGAATGCTCCACTTGCTCAAAACTAAGAAGCCGCTACGGAATTGAGGAAAAGACTATGCAAGAAGCTTACATTGTTAGTAGTGTTAGAACTGCGATCGCTAAAGCTCCTCGTGGAAAGCTGCGGAATGTGCGACCTGATGATTTAGCTGCGATCGTGCTAAAAGCTGCACTCAAAAAAGTGCCTGATTTAGACCTCAATCAGGTCGAAGATGTGATTTTTGGCTGCGCGTTTCCCGAAGCAGAACAAGGAATGAATTTAGGTCGTGTGATTGCTCAACGGGCTGGATTACCTGATTCTGTCGCAGGAGCAACCGTGAATCGATTTTGTGCCTCTAGCTTGCAAGCGATCGCACAAGCGCATCAAGCGATCGTTACAGGACAGGCGGAGGTAATGATTGCGGGGGGTGTGGAGTCGATGAGTCTGATGCCAATGGGCGGACACGATTTGTTGCCAAATCCAACCTTGGTGGCGGAAATGCCGCAGTTTTATTGCACGATGGGAGCAACGGCTGAGACAGTTGCAAAACAGTATGATGTTTCTCGGACTGACCAAGATGCTTTTGCTTTACGATCGCATCAACGAGCCATTGAAGCGATACGATCGGGACGATTTGATGATGAGTTGATTCCGGTTCCAGTTCGCGAAACAATCTATCTCGATAGCAAACCCCAGCTTGTAGAAAGCATTGTGCAAACCGATGAAGGACCTAGATCAGATACCAGTTTAGAAGCGCTCTCGAAGTTACCTCCAGTGTTCCGAGTCGGTGGATCAGTCACAGCCGGAAATTCTTCTCAAACTTCGGATGGTGCAGCAGCAACAATTTTAGTTAGTGCGGCAAAGCTCAAAGAATTCAAGCTCCAACCTTTAGGACGAATGCTTGGATTTGCGGTGGCGGGTGTTCCTCCTGAAATTATGGGAATCGGTCCTGTTGTTGCAGTTCCCAAGGTTTTACAGCAAGTAGGACTTCGCTTAGAAGACATCGGATTGATTGAGTTGAATGAAGCCTTCGCTGCACAATCATTAGCAGTGATTCGGAAGCTGGGATTGAATGATGAGATTGTGAATGTGAATGGAGGTGCGATCGCGTTAGGTCATCCGTTGGGTTGTACCGGGGCAAGAGTGACAGCAACTCTATTGCATGAAATGAAACGGCGCGGCGTTCGGTATGGGTTAGCAACGATGTGTGTAGGCGGAGGAATGGGAGCGGCTGCGGTGTTTGAGAATTTGATGCGATAAGAGCGGTTCGGGTGCTGTGTTCAATGAGTTCTTAGGAGAATAAGCGATGTTGCTTCTCTCACAATTAACAATTCTAATTCTGTTACTGTTAACAATCGGATTTATCGGTGTGCCGCTCTGGGTGTGGTTAGGGTATAGCGCGATCGCACTCTTTATCTTCGCTGCACCCCTTTGGCTCTGGAGCATTTATGCTGCGATCGCACTAATTCTATCCGTACCTCAGATCCGGCGACCCCTGCTCACAACGCCAATTATGAAGGTGATTCGTGTACCAAAAATTTCGGACACTGAACGAGCCGCGATCAATGCTGGAACAGTGTGGGTCGAGGGTGAATTCTTCTCAGGTGCACCAGATTTTGAGCGAATCAATCAAGCAGCCTATCCAGAAGTCACACCCGAATTACAGGCATTTCTGGATCAGCAAGTCGAACAAGTTTGTCGCATGGCAACGGATTGGGAGATTCATCAGCACAAAGATCTACCTGTAGCAGTATGGCAGTATCTCAAGCAGGAACGGTTCTTCGGCATGATGATTCCGGTTGAATATGGTGGTTTAGGATTCTCGAACTTTGCCTATAGCTCTGTGATGGCAAAACTCGCTTCACGATCGTTTATTCATACAGCAACAGTAGGTGTCACAAACTCTCTCGGTCCCGCTAAACTGTTGTTGAACTACGGAACTTCAGAGCAAAAAGCATACTATTTACCTCGACTTGCAAGCGGTGAAGAGATTCCTTGTTTTGCTTTAACCGAACCAACAGCGGGATCAGATGCAGCAAGTATTACAGCGAAGGGAACTGTATTTCAGGACGACGAGGGTAAGTTAATGGTGCGGTTGAATTTCCGCAAGCGATACATTACCTTGGGCGCGATCGCGACTTTAATCGGACTTGCCTTTAAGCTATCTGACCCAGATAATCTACTCGGCAAAGGTGAAGAGGTTGGAATTACCTGCATTCTGATTCCTGCGAACACCAAGGGCATGATTTTAGGAAAACGGCATGATCCAATGGGAGTTCCGTTTTACAATTCTCCAGTTAAAGGGCAAAATGTAATTGTTTCGGTTGATCAAATCATTGGCGGAGTCGAGCAAGCGGGACAAGGCTGGAAAATGTTAATGCAATCATTAGCAGCAGGGCGAGGAATTAGCTTTCCAGCAAGTTGTACCGGAGTTGCTAAGTTAGTTGCTCGTGTCACAGGAGCTTATTCTAAAGTTCGACAGCAATTTGGAAGTTCGATCGGACGCTTTGAAGGCATCGAAGAACCCCTGGCGAGAATTGGTGGACTGACTTATTTGCTCGATGCAGCTCGAATCTATACGGTGGGTGCGGTTGATGCGGGTGAAAAACCTGCGGTTGTGTCTGCGATCGCAAAATACCAATTTACAGAAACAACCCGCAAACTAGTGAACGATGGCATGGACATTCTGGGCGGCTCAGGGATTTGTCGCGGGTCACGAAATCTACTCGCAAACTTCTACATCGCCATGCCGATTCCGATCACGGTTGAAGGGTCGAACATTCTCACGCGCACACTGATGATCTTTGGACAAGGTGTAATTCGATGCCATCCTTATCTGTATTCGGAGATCAAAGCAATTGAAACCGGAGATACGATCGCATTTGATCAAGTCCTCTGGAAACACATTGGATCAATCACCCGAAACAAATTCCGAACCTTATTGCTAAGTCTATCGCGAGGCTATCTTGCACCCGTTCCCGGACACAAATTCACGAAGCGCTACTATCAAAAGCTTGCTTGGTCTTCTGCGATGTTTGCACTTCTCACTGATTTCCTCTTAGTTCGACTTGGCGGATCGCTGAAACGACATGAAAAGCTCACTGGAAGACTTGCAGATTGGTTGTCATGGATGTATTTGAGCAGTGCAACCTTGAGACGATTTGCAGCAGAAGGAGACAAGCCCGCAGATCTAATTCTTGTTCAGTGGGCAATGGATTACAGCTTTGCTCAAATGCAACAAGCTTTAGAAGGCATTCTAGTAAATCTGCCAATTCCCAGAGTTGCCCGCTCTATCTTGATCAGCTTTGTGAGAGTCAATCCGCTCGGCACACTTCCAACTGACAGACTAGGAAGCCAAGTAGCGCAAGCGTTACAGACGACTGGAGAAGATCGCGATCGCTTAACTGCTGGTATTTACCTTCCCAAGCAGCCCGATGAAGCATTGGGACGATTAGAGCAAGCATTTAAGCTTTGTGAGCAGGCTGAAGTGGTTATTAGCAAAATTAGGCAAGCGAGTCGAGCAGGACAGCTACTCCAAGAAAAGGGAGAAACATTGATTGAGGCTGCGCTAAAGACCGGAGTGATCACGGAAGCAGAAGCAGATTTGATTCGATTAGCAGAAACTGCGCGGTTGGATGCAATTCAGGTTGATGCTTTTACGATGCAGGAGTATCAGCATACAAGCCGAATTGTTGATCGATATCAACCGGAATTATGCGATCGCGTGGATAGGCGATCGAATTTGGCTTGCTATTAGACTTGCTTTGAAAATAGATTTTCATGCGTGGGTGTGAGCAAGATTCGATCGCGCTCATGATGTCTCCTGCATAAATGCCCTAGCGAATAGAATTCGCGGCTATACAAACGAAGTCCGCCTGCACGGACTGTCTGAAATATGGCTGTTATAGCAGTAGAAGTTTAGATTAGGACATCCTCGGAGTCGCCCCCAAACCCCCAATTCTGGGGGCTTAAGACTCTTGCTCCCCCAAACTTGGGGGCTGGGGGGCGATCTCGAAGTGTCCTAACTGAAATAAGTACGGCTGTTAGTGTACGAAGGTACACTTTGTCTGTATAGCCCCGAATTCCATCCGGTGGGCACTTACGATTCGTGCAGGAAATCTCTAGGTGAGTTTGATCGAATCAATGAAGTACGATCGCTAATACACCGCATAGAGAAGCTTAAACATTACGGGTTGAGTTCGGGATCGGTCGCCCCTTACAATACTTCTTGTGCGCTCATCCTTTCGACTGAGGACGATTCATGAACCTAGAAGTACTGGCGACATTACACAGCTTCTGTCGAGATGATGCTGCCTTTGAAGAACTCAAACAGACGCTCAACCACGAAATTCAACCGTTAGAGCAGGAAATCCAGAGATCGCAGTTTCAAGTTGAGCAACAGAAAGCGCTCTTTCGGGTCATTACTCGACTGCGGCAATCGATCGACCTGGAAACGATATTTCAAGAGACAGCAGCGGAAGTGCGGCAGCTATTGAAAGTCGATCGCGTGGGGATGTTTCGCTTCTACCCTGATTCCGGCTGGGACGATGGCGAATTTGTCTCAGAAGATGTCGATCCAGACTTTTCTCCAGCAATGGCACAAAAAGTTCACGATCACTGCTTTGGCGATCAGTTTGCCGTGCATTACGAACAGGGGCGAGTGCAAAACGTTACAGACATTTACGATGCAGGTCTCAGCGACTGTCATATTCAAGTTCTATCCCAGTTTCAAGTGAGAGCTAATCTGGTCGTCCCGCTGCTGCAAGGTCGTCATTTATGGGGATTGCTCTGCATTCATCAATGTCGTGCCCCTCGTCAATGGCAGGACACCGAAATCGAATTTGTTCAACAGATTGCAGATCACTTGGCAGTTGCTCTACAGCACGCAGAACTCCTGGCAGAACTCCGCTCAGAAGTCAGAGAGCGACAGCAAGCCGAGCAACGCGCTCAAGAACTCAATCAAGGATTGCGCCAAGCCATCCTCGAATTAACAGCAGTCAATCGGGAATTAGAAGCGTTCAGCTATTCTGTTTCCCATGACTTGCGGGCACCCTTACGCAGTATTGATGGCTTCAGTCAAGCCTTACTAGAAGACTGTTTAGATCAATTAGATACCAACGGGCAGAATCATTTGCGCCGCATCCGTTCAGCGACACAGCGGATGGGACAGTTGATCGATGACCTGCTCAGTCTGTCACGAGTGACGCGCAGTGACATTAACAAAGAATCCGTTGACCTTAGCCAAATCGCCAGCCGCATCTGCACTCATTTGCAGCAAGCGAACCCAGAGCGGCAAATTGAGTTTGAGATTCAAACTGGCTTGAACAATGATGGCGATCCTCAACTTCTGCACGTTGTTTTGAACAATTTGTTGAATAATGCCTGGAAATTTACCGCTCACGAACTGGTTGCAAAAATTGAGTTTGGAGCCATTGCTGGAGAAAAGGGTGTTCCGGTGTATTTTGTGCGGGATAATGGCGTAGGGTTTGAGATGGAATTTGTGGATAAGTTATTTAAACCGTTTCAGCGATTGCATCGGATGGGCGAATTTCCGGGGAATGGCATCGGGCTTGCCACAGTGCAGCGGATTGTGCATCGACACGGCGGTCAGACCTGGGCAGAGGGGGCTTTAAATCACGGTGCGACCTTTTATTTCACGTTAGCAGCAGGGGAGAATTAGGCATGAGTGCGATGGCAAATCAGAAGGTCATTCTGTTGGTAGAAGATAACCCCGATGATGAAGCCTTGACGATTCGTGCCCTGAAACGAAATCACATCGGCAATGAGATTGTGATCGCTCACGATGGCGTTGAAGCTCTGGATTATTTGTTTGGCACAGGAATGTATGCCGATCGCGATGTCAGCATCAAACCCTCGGTGGTTTTGCTCGATCTGAAGCTACCTCGCATTGATGGGCTTGAAGTTTTGCGGCGCTTACGGGAAAATGAGTCTACCAGACTATTGCCCGTGGTAATTTTAACGACCTCTAGCGAAGAACAAGATTTGCTCGATAGCTACAGCCTTGGATGCAATAGTTACATCCGCAAACCCGTTGATTTTCTCCAGTTTTCCGAAGCAATTCGGCAGTTGGGGATGTACTGGTTGCTGATGAATGAGACTCCACCCCTTTAGAGAAACGATCGCGATGATTCCCCTGCGCGTTTTAGTCGTTGAGGATTTAGAAGATGATCTGCTGCTGATGATGCGGGAGTTGCGTCGCGGTGGCTATGTCCCAGAGTATGCACGAGTGGAGACGGCGGAGGAAATGCAAGCCGCACTCGATCGTCAAGAGTGGGACCTTGTGATTGCCGATTATACTTTGCCGGAATTTAGTGCGCCAGGAGCGCTGAGACTGCTTCAAGGTCAGCAACGGGATTTACCCTTTATTATCGTTTCTGGCACGATCAACGAGGAAACCGCAGTCAGTGCCATGAAAGCGGGAGCGCATGACTACATTACCAAAGGCAATCTTGCCCGACTGATTCCAGCGATCGAGCGGGAACTGCGGGAGGCAGAGGAACGCCAAAAACGACACGAAGCAGAACAAGCCTTACGGGGAAGCGAACGGAAGATCCGAGAACAAGCTGCGTTACTCAACATTGCCTCGGATGCGATTTTTGTGCGCGATTTCTCGAATCAGATTACGTTCTGGAATCAGGGAGCAGAGCGGCTCTATGGATGGAGTGCACTAGAAGCATTCGAGCAAGATATTTGTACGCTGTTAAGGCAGCCGATCGATCAAGACGCTGAACTGCGTCTAGCAGTGCTAGAACAAGGCGAATGGCAAGGAGAATGCTGTAAATTCAATAAATTAGGACAGGAAGTGATTGTTGCAACTCGCTGTACTTTAGTGCGAGATGAAGCAGGCAACCCAAACGCAATTTTGACAGTAGATACAGACATTACTGAGAAAAAACAGTTAGAAGCTCAATTTCTACGCGCTCAACGATTAGAAAGTTTAGGAACACTCGCGAGTGGCGTTGCTCATGATTTTAACAATTTGCTCACTCCGATCTTGGCGATCGCACAACTGCTTCCGTTGAAGATTCCCGATCTAGATGAGTCGAATCAACAGTTGCTTCAGATCGTAGAAGATAATGTCAAACGAGGAGCCGATCTGGTGAAGCAAATTCTGATGTTTGCGCGAGGGGGAGAGGGAAAGCGCGTTCCCCTACAAATTCGGCGTAGTATCTCAGAAGTGGTTCGGGTAATTCGCCAAACGTTTCCGAAATCGATCGAGATTCGTATCCTTTTAGAATCCAATGATCTTTGGATGGTTTCTGCTGATCCAACTCAGCTACACCAAATTTTGATGAACCTTTGTGTGAATGCTCGTGATGCAATGCCAAAAGGTGGAAGGCTGAATATAGCGGCTGAGAACATTGTGATTGATGAAGCGTACCGCCGAATGAATCCAGAAGCTCGCCCTGGCTCTTTTGTCGCGATTACGGTTTCAGACACTGGTACAGGAATTCCGGCAGAACTAATCGAGCGAATTTTTGATCCCTTTTTCACCACAAAAGAAGTTGGAAAAGGAACAGGACTGGGACTCTCAACAGTTTTAGGAATCGTTAAAAATCATGGTGGTTTTATCAGGGTTTACAGCGAGATGGGGCGTGGATCAGAATTTCGGATCTATCTCCCTGCGATCGCTCAAGATATTGCTATACCCATTGAAGCTCCTGCTTGGCTTGAGGGGCAGAATGAACTTATTTTGATTGTTGAGGATGAACCGGCGATTCAGCAAGTGACGAAGATTGCTTTAGAATCGTGTAACTATCGGACATTGATTGCAAACGACGGCATTGAAGCAATCTCACTGTATGTAGAACATCAGCAAGACATTGATATCGTGTTAATGGACATGATGATGCCTTCGATGGATGGAATTACGGCAGTTCGCACCTTGCAAAAGCTCAATCCAAACGTCAGGGTGATTGCGATGAGTGGATTAGCGACGAATCGCCAACTTGCTGATACGATCGAGGGGAGTGTCAAGGCGTTTCTGCCGAAGCCCTACACCACAAAAAGCTTGCTGGCTACGTTGCAGAGTGTTCTTCAAGGCGATTAGTTCTTATTAAATCCAGAGTGTCTGGGTCATCTTCTACAACCAAAACGCGAACAGCATTCAGAGAAGCGGCATCAGGCGATCCGGCTGCTTGTTCTCTATTAGACGTATTCAAAAATTAAATTAGGCAGAAAAAAGATGGTAGAACGGGATTTTTACCGCTCACCATCCAATGAAAAACTTGTTTCATTATATCCAGACTTCTCCGCATCGCAGTCGCTCACTTTTGGGGATTGAATATGAGCAATTGTTGCCGTTAATCACCTATCTCCGACAGTTAGAAGCAGACCATCAAGCCGAACAGAATGCCCGCAAGATTCGAGTCAATGCCGCTGGAGCAGGTCGTCCAAGCGCGTTGAGTGCCGAAACCGAGATTTTGTTGTGCTTGTACTACTTGCGACACTACCCGACGTATGAGATTTTAGGCTTAACGTTTGAGGTGAGTGCCAGCCAAGCTCATGCAGTGGTGTACTATTGGGTGCAGTTTTTGCGCCAAGCTTTGCCCGCGAGTCTGTGCGAGGAGTTTGAGGATTGCGAGGCAGCCTGGTCAGTGGTCACAGAAATGCTCGTGGACTGGGAGTTGATTGTCGATAGTACCGAGCAGGTGCGTCAACGCCCCGATGACTCGGAACTTCAGAAGCAACACTACTCCGGCAAAAAGAAGCAGACGACCTACAAACAATCGGTGATTGGCTTTCCCGATGGCAGTGATATTGTCGATGCCACCGTTGCCCATCCCGGACCGAAAGCAGATATTCGCTTATTTCAGCAACAACAATCGCAGTTTCGCACCACACAGACCTTTGCTGGCGATAAAGCTTATCAAGGGGCAGAGCGCACCCGCACCCCACACAAGAAGCCCAGAGGACGGGAACTGAGCGAGGCGCAAACCGAAGCCAATCGCATCTTTGCGGGCGAACGGATTGTGATTGAACATCTGATGCGCCACCTCAAGATCTTCCGCGCTGCCAAAGAAATCGTGCGATTGAGAAAGGACAATTACATCGAAGTCATCCTAGCCATTTGTGGCTTAGTTCGACTGCGATTAGGTGCGATTGAATTGCCTGTTTAAGGAGTAGAAAAAACGGGAGGTGATGACGATGTAAGTCCTCAATGTTGATTGTTCATCGCTGATAGAAACTGCCGCAAACCCGCATGATTGCGTTCGGCAGCTATTCTGGTGAGATCGTCCTCAAACCCAGGAACAGTAACGCTTGTAAATTTCTGAAAAGGTCTATTATGAGAAGACTTATGAACTGTGGGATCAAGCAGGCTTGAGTGTGCCGCCTGTGTTCATTGTCGTGTGTAATAACACCTCGACTTCTAAGCTGGTTTATGACTTTATTTCGGGGTTCGATCGCGTTCAGGAAGATGGGAGCGTGACTCCTCATGCGGGGCGATTGCCGTTGTTTCGGAACTATGATGAGCATGGAAATCGACTGGCACGACCACGCACATTATTGATTGATAGTGAACAGCTTGAGTCGGGGGAAGCGTTGGATGATAACTTCCGGGGAATGGCAGCAGATGAAATCGATCGCTTCCGACGAGAGTTAGTGCAGCGTAGTGGAAATTTGAGTGCGGGACAAGGCATTACGGATCAAGATTTGCTGCGGGAAGTGATGAATACGGTTGGGAAGCAAGGGAAGCTGGGAGAGTCTATTCGCTGTATAGTAACCCAAGTTGCTAGTTAGAAGCGTTGACGGCAATCGATTCAATAAAATCTCTCCAAGACCGATTGCCTTGGAGAGAAACAAAAATGATTACTGAAATTATAGCGATCTACGCCATCACCGATGATCTGTTGAACGCGATCGCTCATCAGGAGGACTGCCGGGTACAGATGAGCGATGCGGAGGTGATCACCACTGCCCTGGTTGCTGCCCGATTTTTCGGCGGCAATCATTGCCTGTCTCAGCAGTATCTCAAAGAGCAAGGGTTGATCCCGAAGATGTTGGACAAGTCGCGGGGTATGTCAAGAGTTTTGTGTCAAAGCCCAAAATCTAAGTTGAAAAGCGATCTTCAAATTCGATCGCAAATCGATTTAGAGCCGCTTTCCAATCTTTAATTGGCATCGTCCACTTTTTGGCAATGTTCTCCATTGCCAAGTAAATCACTTTCAATGCAGCGTCATCAGTGGGAAAGGATCTGTGATTCTTAATCACCTTTCGCAGGGTCATGTTCAGCGATTCAATCGCATTGGTCGTGTCGATCGCTTTGCGAATCTCAGCCGGGAATGCGAAGAACGGAATGACGTGTTGCCAATGGTTCATCCAGGAACGGCTAATCGTAGGATATTGCTTGTCCCACTTCTCGGCAAACGCCACTAATTGCTGCTCTGCCTCGGCTTCGGTCGCGGACGTATAAATCAGCTTCAGGTCTGCTGCTACCCTTTTACGGTCTTTGTACGAGACATACGAGAGTGAATTGCGAACCATGTGAACAATGCACCAGCAATTCTCATTATGACTTTTGACTATCGAAAGCCATGAGAACGCGGTAGGGTAAAAGAGTCAAAAGCCCCTTCAGTGAGTCGAAAACGTTGACCCCGACCCGCAAGTTTGACGGCATCATTGGGTTCTTTCGCGACGTGCTGCAAACGTTACCGG